>CAZPYT010000001.1:0-37238 GCA_964590955.1 uncultured Candidatus Saccharibacteria bacterium
TGAAAAATTTACTCTATGACATAATCGATGAAAAATAAAACTATGAAAAAACTCATAGAAACGGATAAATAAATAAATGTCAACACTGTCGGGTAGCCTATACTTTCTAAAATTCCTGAGTAATAAGTAACCCAAACGAAAGTTGCACCGGTCAAAATCTCTGATAGCGGATAGTACCAAGAAAGTTTTTTTCTGCATTTATCGCATTTTCCTTTTTGGATGATATAAGAAATGAGAGGAATCAAATTTTTTGGAGATAGGCTTTTGTTGCAGTGGTCGCACTTTGATCTTCCCTTTAAAATAGTTTTACCTTTTGTAACTCGGTCAGAAACAAGATTTAAGAATGAACCGAATATAGTACCCGATATGAAAACTAATGAATATAACATTATTTGCTGCAACATATTTTGTAAGTTTAGCATAGAAAAATGAACAAGGGTATAACCAGATGGCATTGATATTGCCATACAATGAGCCACATCCGAATTTTGAGTCTTGTTACAAAGAGCCCTCATATTCATGAGGGCTCTTAACGTTTACTAACATACAATCTTAGACAGGGGATTATATAATAGTAAGATCGGTACCTATTTCATAGGTGGTTGCGTCGTTACCGCCATCTGTAGTCATTTTTGCTGTATTATCAGCATTCTCTAATATTGCATTTAACTCATAAGCTGTTGCTGTTGAAGCAAATGTATAAACACTTGTTCCTGTGTTTGTAGGATCGACCGGCAGTGTAGGCAAGTATTTCTGCAAACCCTGTTTACCGGTTGGAATTGTAAACTTCACCCATCCATTTGTACCCTCTACAGTCTGAGTACCTGTCAAGCTTGTACATGTTGCACAAGTTCCTGTTACTCCTAAAGTAACTTCGTTATCTGCAAGAGCTAGTCCAACTGCTTTGTTTATTGTGTCCATATCCTGTAATCTTTGTGCATCTCTAGCTTTGGACATCAAATTAGCCGGATTAATAGCAATTAATACTACACCTGCTAAAATCGCAATGATTGCAATAACAACCAGCAATTCTACCAATGTAAAACCTTTTTGGTTTTTGAACATTATCACTGCACCCCCTTTCTAAATTAAATCAAAATAAAAATAATTACACATATATATCAATTCTATACATAATTACGCACATTTACAAAGCGCTGGTGATTTTGTAAATAGGTGTAATTATCGAGATAATCAAAAAGCCAACCATACCACCAAGCATAATAAGAATTACAGGTTCGAGCGCAGAGGAAAGACCTTTAACAGAGTGGTCTACCTCGCCTTCAAGATAATTTGCCACACGGTCCAAAACATCGTCTACCTGGCCGGTTTCTTCTCCAACACTTACCATCTGACTAATTAATGGAGGGAAAACTCCGTTTGATTTTACATAACTGGAAAGAGTATTTCCTTTTTCGACCGAAATTGCAGCGCCATAGGCAGCATCTCTGAAAGCGCGATTTCTCATAACACCTGCTACGATATTTAATGCTTCTACGACAGGGATTGCCGATGCTAATAACATACCTAAAGTTCTGGTGAAATCCGTGACTTCCTTTTGTTTATTAATTTTTCCAAATACTGGGAGCTTAAAAACGACTTCTGAAATAAGTTCTTGGCCCGCTTCAGTGTTTAAAAACGTTTTAACTCCTGCTACAGCACCAACTAATATGAGTAAAACAAGTAAAGTATTTTCCACAAAAAAATCAGAAACCGTGATCATCATTTGCGTAGTCGCAGGTAATTCAACGTTTAAACTCTTATACATATCCGCTAGTTTAGGTACAACAAAAATCATCATCAACATAAAAACACCTATCATAGCTATCATGACAATTGCCGGATAAATCATTGCCGTCTTAAACTTAGAATTTAACTCTCGTTGTTTTTCCATCGTAGTAGCCAAACGCTTCAGAATTTCATCAAGTTTACCCGACGTTTCACCGGCTCTAACCAACGCCTGATATGTTGGGGGAAATACTTTAGAGTGTCTGCCAAGCGCGACAGATAATGAAGAACCTCCCTCAATATCGCGCAATACATCAACAATTATTTTTTTCAATGTTGCATTTTGCATCTGTGAAGATAACACATCCAATGCTCTGGAAATCGGAAGACCTGCACTGATCATTGTCGAAAATTGTCTGGTAAATGCAACAACTTCTGAGTTGGGAACGTTGTTAAAAATACCTATTTTTGTAACGATTGAATCGTGTTTCTCATGAATTTCAATTACATATAAACCTTGATTTTTTAGAAGGGACACACCTAAATCCCGTGACCTGGCATCGACAGTGCCTGTTCTTTTTATACCTGTCTGATCCGTGGCAGTATATGCAAATATTGGCATTTTATCGTCCTTTTATTGAACTCCTTAAGTCTTCAGGCTTCAAAGCATATTTCATGGCTTCACCTGCATCCACTTTTCCTTCCCGCACTAAGAGGCTAAGACTGTGATCTAAATCAATCATACCAATACCCAAACTTGTACTTATAACATTATCAATCATGTGGGTTTTACCTTCTCTGATAAGATTTCTGATTGCGTTAGTGGCTAAAAGAATTTCTACAGCCGGAACCAAGCCGCCGCCTTTACCTGATATTAATCGCTGTGAAATGACAGCTTCCATAACTTGAGATAGCTGTTGTCTGACTTGACCTTGTTTTGATTCAGGAAACGAAACGATCATCCTCTCAATTGTTTGAGCTGCTGAATTAGTATGTAAAGTTGCGAAAACCAAGTGTCCCGTTTCAGAAATTTGCAGCACTGCAGACATCGTTTGGGTATCGCGCATTTCTCCGACCATAACGATATTTGGATCTTGTCTTAAAGCTGATTTAAGAGCAACATCCCAAGAATGTGTATCCAAATACATTTCTCTTTGCTCTATTAAAGATTTTTTATTTGTAAAGATGTACTCGATCGGGTCTTCAATAGTAACGATGTGCTCAGATCTTGTTTCATTTATACGATCTATCATAGCGGCAATAGTTGTAGACTTTCCATGACCGGTAGGTCCTACAACTAAAATCAATCCCTGTTTTATATTAGACAGTGCCTCTACAGTTGGAGGCAACCCTAAAGAATCAAGAGCAGGAATATCCATTGGAATAGCTCGTAGTGCGACTGACGGATAGCCTCTTTGAAAAAACGCATTTACTCTGAAGCGGGCTTTATTTCCTAAAGCAACAGAAAAATCAATTTCTTTGTTCACTTCAAAAATATCTTTCTGATCTGCTTTCATTATTTGAGACAAAAAATATTCCACATCTTCACCGGTAAGAGGATTATTGTTTGGCATTTGCTGTAATCTTCCGTTAATTCTAACAATGGGCATGTTGTTTACAGATAACAATAGATCAGAAGCACCTAACTCTAAAACTTTTTCTAATAATGTTGTAGCATTTAATTTATCAGCCATATATTTTTATAGAACTACTTTGCAACTCTCATAACTTCCTCTATTGTAGTCATACCTTCTAAAGCACGTAAATAACCATCTTGTAAAAGTTTGATCATACCGTCAGCAATTGCAGCCTGTTCAATCTTTTCTGCAGAGCTGCCTTCAATAGTAAGATCCGCGATTTTCTGAGTCATTTCGAGTAATTCAAAGATGCCAATTCTTCCTTTGTAGCCGGTGTGCCCACAGGTATCGCAGCCAGCCCCCTTATATAGAACAGGCGTCGGTTTGTCTACTTCCTTTATGGATTTTGCAACTTCAGGATCTTTAGTCATCAAAACCTTATTTTCTTTTAGCTCTTTTAATATATTTTTCATTTGAGTCTGTACTTCTTCAGGAGGTTCGTATGATGTCTTACATTCACTACATACTTTTCTAACAAGACGCTGCGCCAATATAGCGTTTAGAGTAGAGGAGAGTAAGAAATCCTCAACTTTCATATCCAATAAACGAGGAATAGCACCTGCAGCAGAATTAGTATGTAAAGTGGATAACACCAAATGTCCGGTAAGAGACGCATGTATTGCAAGCTCTGCAGTTTCAGCATCTCGAATCTCTCCTACAAGAATTATGTTAGGATCTTGTCGCAAAAATGCACGTAATCCGGTGGCAAAAGTCAAGCCCGCTTGAGGATTTACCTGAACCTGATTAACCCCTGCAACTCGAATTTCAACAGGATCTTCAATAGTAACAATATTTACTCTTGCAGTATTGAGTTTTGACAGAGCAGCTGACAACGTAACGGTCTTACCTGAACCTGTAGGACCTGTAACCAAAATCATTCCGGTTGGTTTAAATGATGCACCTTCAAATCTTCTCAAAGACAATCCGCGCATACCCAAATCTTTGTAAGTAAATATCGTTCCTTCTTCTTTCAACAAACGTATAACAATTTTTTCACCGTATATAGTAGGCAAAGAGGACACACGAAGATCTGTACTGGATTCACCGACTTGAATCTTAAAACGGCCGTCTTGAGGAACACGGCGCTCGTCAATCTTCATATTGGATAATATTTTTATTCTTGCTACAACCGAATCGTGCATTTCTTTTGGAAATGTCCTTTTCTCTTCTAAAATACCGTCAATTCTATATCGTAAGCGTGATTTATCTTCACCCGGCTCCAAATGCACATCTGAAGCGCCGGTTTTCGAAGCTGTCTCTAGTATCATATTCACGATTCTTGCAACAGGAGCATCACGTAAAGTTTCATCAGAAATATCAGCCTGGCCTTCTTCGATTTTTAAAGTTGTCTGGGATAGTTCTTCTAACGCAGCACTAATTTCATCTCCAATTGCTTCGCTCTTATGTTCTTCTAAAAGTTTGTCCAAGGCTTTAGGGGTAGAAATGTAAGGTACAACTTTATGACCGGTTCTTCTTTCGACAAACTCAATCGTTTGTAAATCAAGGGGATCTTCCATAACGAGATGCAGTTTGTTTTCTTCTAAATTTACAGGAATAATTTTGTATTTTCGTAGTACAGAAAGGGGTAATACGTTAAATACGTTTTCGTCTATCCTGGCTTCTTCTAACTTATAAAAAGGGATGTTATACACCTGCCCATATGCTTCAACAAAATCTTTTTCTGAAACCAAACCGCGCTCTTTAACAATATCTACAATAGGTCTGCCGGAATTTACATGCTCAAATTTTATAGCAGCCAGCTGATCTTTGCTGATCAACCCTTTTTCCGCTAAAACATCTTCTATTCCTTGTTGTGCACTTAAATTAAACATAGGCAGAATTAAAAATCACTGATTTATCATAACACATAATTTTAATGGATAGTATAATGCGTGTATGAAATCAGAGTCATTGCTAATTTTCGGAGGAAACAATAATTCAAGAAAGCAAAAAATTGAAGAAATTCTAAAGAAATCTGAATGGTTTTTCGACAAAAATAACCCGGATCAATTGATTATAGAAAAAGAAAAGAAAAAAAACAGTTTAGGGATAGATCAAAGTCGAAAAATTATAAACTTTCTTTCAACAAAACCATACAAATCCCGTTTTAAACTCGTGGTAGTGTACGATGCGCACCTTTTGACATATCAGGCGCAAAATGCGCTTTTAAAGACTCTCGAAGAACCTCCAAGATATGCATTAATAATTTTAGAGGCAAAATCCGAACAATCTTTAATTCCAACAGTTGTTTCAAGATGTAAGAAAATTTATGCAGCCGGGGAATATCAACCGGAAAAACTGAAATTCTCCCTTGAGGTTATTAAAAAAATGGATGTAGGAGAAAAACTTAATACAGCTCAAGAAATAGCCAAAATGGAAAGGGATGAAGTAATAGCATTGCTGGAAGATTTTATTTATGAAGAAAGAACTATCTTACTAAACAGGCATAAACTAGCATCTGCTAAGTTGATCGATAAGCTTATAGAAATTGCAAACGATATTGAAAACACAAACGTTAATTTGAGGTTGGCTTTAGAAAACGTCTTTTTAGAATTTGAGTGATTGAATAAAATTTTGACAGTGCTTAATTTTAAACATATCTGACCGGATACAATTATCACACTAGCAATAACCTTTGTTGTAGTGATAAAATGCAACCAATTCGAAAAAACAATTATAAGGAGATGAACATGCCACAGAAAAATAGTAAACCTTTGTCTGATGAAAGCTATGCTTCTTTTGCAATGGTCCCAATTCCAGAGGTAACAAGTCGTAAACCAACAATTGAGTATTCCGAACGACCTGTAGATGTTATCCTCGTCGGCGCTGCCAGAGTTAACAATTTATGGTACGTGAAAGGATTTTTCCCCGGGGTGCGAAATACACCTCCTCAAGTGAGATTGTTCAGGTGGAAAAAACAGTTGTACACTGAACTGACACTGCGCGGGGAACCAATTGCCTTTAAGATCTGATAGATAAAGAAGGAAGAAACCAAGTAGAAAAACACCTGGTTTCTTCCCTCAAAACTGATATGCCCACCTTGCTTATGTCCAACAAATATCCTACAATCAAAAAACTTGAAAGTTATTACTATGACTAATAAAGGGGCAGACTATAGCTCAGATCAAATACAGGTTCTTGAAGGTCTTGAACCGGTCAGAATACGACCCGGTATGTATATCGGATCTACCGGACAAGAAGGATTGCATCACCTAGTTACAGAAATTCTCAACAATTCAATGGATGAAGGAATCGGAGGATTTGCAAACCATATCAGACTAGAATTTTTAAAAGATGGTTCAGCCGCAATCTATGATAACGGTAGAGGAATTCCATTTGATATTAAAAAGGGGTATAACGTCAGCGCACTTGAATTAGCATTTACAAAACTTCACGCAGGGGGAAAATTCGGCGGCGGCGGTTACAAAGTATCTAGCGGTCTGCACGGTGTAGGTGCGTCAGTTGTTAATGCACTATCAAAGTGGTGCAGAGTTATCGTACGAAGAGGAGATGAAACAGTTATTCAAGAATATCAGAACGGTGGCAAAGTTGTTGGACCGGTAGATAAGTTAGATCTGAGTAAACCTGTTACAAAAATCAAGGGGGCAGAATTTGGCTTGAATTTGGCAGATTGGAATTATGATTCCGGCAGCATTGTACAATTTTTACCGGACGATACTATATTTGAGACTGTTGAATTTAAAACAAAATTTTTCTTAAATCAAGTTAAAGAATATGCTTACCTAACAGCCGGAATTAAGTTTGAAGTTATTGACTACAGAAACGATACCCACGAAACCTTTTACTTTGAAGGCGGAATTAAAGCGTATTTAAAATCACTAAACCGTAACAAAACCGTCATGCATCCAACTCCATTTTTTGTTAGACAAGAAATCGACGGGGTAGAAGTAGAAGTTGCGATGCAATATAACGACTCTTTTAACGAAAATGTGTTGTGTTTTGCCAACAGCTTAAAAAATATAGAGGGTGGAACACATCTTACAGGTTTTAGATCCGCGCTAACCAAGTCAATTAACGATTAC
Source organism: uncultured Candidatus Saccharibacteria bacterium (assembly GCA_964590955.1). Taxonomy (GTDB): domain Bacteria; phylum Patescibacteriota; class WWE3; order UBA101185; family UBA10185; genus CAZPYT01. Next base: position 7,409 of record CAZPYT010000001.1, read on the forward strand.
GCCAGAAATAACGGATGGCTAAAGGAAAAAGATGCAAATTTATCAGGGGATGATTTGAAAGAAGGTCTTACCGCAGTAGTATCAGTTAAATTGCAATCGGAGACTTTACAATTTGAAGGACAAACAAAAGCAAAACTGGGCAACACTAACGTGAGGTCTGCAGTTGATACAGCTGTAAGAACAGCATTAGAAGCGTATCTTGCAGAAAATCCCAGGGATGCAAAACAGATTGTAGAGAAAAATATTTTGGCTTTAAAAGCAAGAATAGCGGCAAAAGCAGCTAGAGATACAGTAATTAGAAAAACAGCGTTGGATACAGGAGGCGGCGTACTTCCGGGCAAACTCACGGATTGCGCAACAAAAGACCCCGAAAAGGCAGAACTGTTTGTCGTAGAGGGAGATTCGGCAGCAGGGCCTGCAAAACAGGGGAGAAATAGGGATACGCAGGCAATATTACCTCTATTCGGTAAAGTTCTAAACACAGAACGCGCAAGACTAGATAAAATTGTAGACTCTGAGAAATTCAAAAACCTTATTGTCGCAATAGGCGCTGGGTTAGGGGATATGTATGATGACGCTAAACTACGCTATCACAAAATAATTATCATGGCTGATGCTGATAGTGACGGCATGCATATTATGACTCTCTATCTAACATTCTTTTTTCGCCATATGCCTGAACTAATAGAAAAAGGATACTTGTATGTCGCGGTACCGCCATTGTTTAAAGCTACTACCGGTAAAGAAAAACAGTACTTATTCGACGAAAGCGAAAGAGATGATTTCTTAAAAACAGATAAAGGAAAAAGAGCGGTAATTCAAAGATTTAAAGGATTAGGAGAAATGAACTCAGATGAATTGTGGGAAACTACCATGAACCCGGACACAAGAAAACTATTACAAATTACTGTAGAAGACGCATCTCACGCAGATGAGATATTTACAATGTTAATGGGTGCAGAAGTTCCGCCAAGAAAAAGATTCATACAAACTCACGCAAAAGACGCAATAATCGACAAAACATAATCATTCTGCATATAATTTAAAGGTGAAAAATGAAAAAGGCTTTACACTTATCGAGTTGCTTATTGTTATTGTCATAATTGGAATTTTAGCCGGCGTCGTCGTTAGTATTTTAAACTTATCCGAATATCAAAAACAGGCAAGGGACGCCAGAAGAATGAATGATGTTTTATCATTACAAACAGCATTAATTAACAGTGTCGCTGCAGGAACCATTAGACTTACTGATACGTCAGTTTGTACGGACTGTACGTCTGCAACAGGCACAGACAAAATCGATGGTACAGGCTGGGTTAAGTTTAATAACCTTAGCGGAAAAGGTTTACTGGATGTGATTCCGGTACTACCCACAGATCCAATAAATGATGCAAACTATTACTTTTCTTACTATTCTGATGGCACTGATTTTGAAATAAATATGATTTTCGAATCAGAAAGATATACCGAAAATGCTCGAAAAGACGGCGGTAATAATGATGACGTTTATGAGCGGGGCTTTAATCTAAACCTTAAATAAATATTTTTGATATAATAACGCAAATTAACACATTCACACAAAGGAGATTAATCATGGACCTTTTACCAATCATCGGCTTTTCGTTGTTGAAGCTAGCAATCAACGGACTAATCGTTGTATGGCTTCAATACGACTGGAGGCACGGGGAATTTAGAGAAAAAGACTATGGCCTTTTTGTTGGATTAAGCCGGGTCGTCGATTTTGCAGGTTACTTCTTCATCGGCTATTTGATCTACATTTTCTGGGGGGATCCTCTTAGTTTTGTACTCGCAGTTTGGCTGCTTGTAAAATGGGCAACTAGCTACGCGGACAGGAAGAGGATGTACAGAATAATCAGCCAAAACATTGTCGTTGTGGATTGTCTGCTGGCAGTAATGGTTGCTTCGGTCTTTTTTGCGCAATATATGGGCAGATCGAATCTATTCGGGGTTTTATTGGCGCTTGCAGCCATTAACAAAATTTCGCTGATGTTCTATGGTGGCACAACTTACGCTTCCTTCGTCAATGTAGAGGAACAATACATTCCAATGGATCATCTAAAAATGATCATATTGGCGAATATTGCCGGTGATGTTTTTCTACACGGGCTATGGATCGGCATTATTACAACATGGGCAATTGCACCATTAATTGTTTATACCGTGTGGTTTGTGTGCAAATACATCTTCGGATTGGGAATATCACGAAGAAAATCACACTGGCAGACATTCAAAAAGTATTACATCTGGGATATGCTGGGATTGGTACTTCTTGTCGCCTATACAGTTGCATAATTTAGAGCGCTGCAAACTTTTCAAAAGATTGCAGCGCTTTTCTTTTTGTATAACAAGCCTTCTTGTATTTCCAACAAAAAAAGTGTTAAATTGGTACGTATGAAAATATATATTGTAGGGCATACTCCCCCGGATCTTGATACGCTATCTTCAACAATTGCATATAAAGAATTCTTAGATAAATCAAATAGGTATGAAAGAACTGAAGTCATCGCGGTCAACTCAGGAAAAACTAATAATGAAATGGAATACGTATTTGACAGGTTTGGTGTAAAAATTCCAAAAGATTTGTCTGAATACAAAATTGAATCTGATGACGCTTTTATTCTGGTGGATCACAACGAAGAAAGCCAAAGACACCCAAGCGTAAAAGCCGAACAAATTATAGAAATTGTAGATCACCACAAAATTAATATAAATTTTACATCACCGATAAGATTAGACGTAAAACCTCTTGGATCAACAAGCACAATTATCTATGAACACTTTGAAATGTATGGAATAAAACCATCAACATCTACGGCAGGACTCATGCTCGCGTCTATTTTATCTGACACTCAGGGGTTAAAATCCTCAACAACAACCGGAATGGATTCCATCTATGCAAAAAAGCTGGCAAAACTAATAAATGTAGATCTCGATAGGTTTATTTTTGACCTTTTTAAAGCGAAATCGGACATTTCAAAACTAACACCGTATGAAATTGTAACAAAAGATTATAAAATCTTTGAGTTTGGAAATAAAACAGTCTTTATAAATCAAGTAGAGACCGTTGAGCCTGAACTTGTTATATCAAAAAAGGCCGAGCTGATTAATGAAATGTCTATTGTTAAATCTAAAATGAATGTGGAACAAGCCTATTGTGCTATCACAGACATACTAAAAATCAACTCACAAGTTATTTATTCCACAAATGAAGAAAAAAAGATTGTAGAAAAAGCATTTATGACTGAGGGAAAAGATAATGTTGCGGACATTGGTCCAAAAATGAGCAGGAAAAAGGATATAGCACCACCTATAGAATCTGCCATTATCGGGTAAATCAAGCTTTTATTATGTAATCAAAATTGGTAAAATCTACAGACGGGTAATTTATGGCAAAAAAAAGTACTAAACAAGAGAATAACGAAATTTCAGAAAATCGGGATATTGTACCTGTAAACCCCAATCAAACAATAGATATTACTGATCAGATGCAAAAAGCATACTTGGATTATGCCATGAGCGTCATTATATCGCGGGCATTACCCGACGTAAGAGACGGGCTAAAACCGGTTCATAGAAGAATTATCTTTGATATGCAAGAGCAAAACATGTCGGCATCAGGCAAATTTTACAAATGCGCCGCAGTTGTAGGAGATGTTATGAAGAAGTATCACCCTCATGGTGATGTTGCAATCTACGATTCATTGGTAAGAATGGGTCAGGAGTGGTCTTTGAGATACCCGCTAATTATTCCTCAAGGTAACTTTGGAAGTATTGACGGAGACGTTCCTGCAGCAATGAGATATACCGAATGTAAAATGGAAAAAATAACTGAAGAATTATACAGAGATATTGATAGTGACACAGTAGATTTCGAAATTAACGACTTGCAAAATGATGAACCAGTCTACCTACCCTCACTACTGCCGAATCTTTTATTAAACGGGTCTTCCGGTATTGCGGTTGGTATGGCAACAAATATCCCCCCGCATAATCTTAACGAAGTAATTGATGGAATAAATTACATGATTGCAAATTCCACCAAAATTGACGATGGACAAGGCGAGATCGACATTGAAGTAATCAACCAAACTCAAAAATTAAAAGTGACAAAAACAGATTTTGCGTCATCATCTACAGCAAATGAACTAATAAAATACATTCAAGGGCCTGATTTTCCTACAGGCGGAATAATTTACGATCAAAAAGAAATTATAAACATGTATGCGACAGGCAAGGGTAGGGTAGTGACCAGAGCAAAAATGAATATTGAAGAGCAAAAAAATGGCAAAACAAAAATAATAGTTTCAGAAATTCCTTATCAGGTACAAAAATCAACATTAATATCAAAAATTGCAGAACTGGTAAAAACCAAAAAAATTGATGGAATTGTAGATTTACGCGATGAATCCAGCAGAAATGAAATAAGGATTTCAATTGAACTTAAAAAAGGCGTCATTCCAAAGAAAATTCAAAATAGTTTATACAAATACACACCTCTTCAAAACACCTTCAACACAAATATGGTGGCGCTTTTAAATAATGAACCCAAATTAATGACACTGAAAGTAATTCTTGAAGAATTTATAAAACACAGACAACAAGTAATAGTGAGAAGAACTATATTTTTACTGAAAAAAGCTAAACTTAGAGAACATATATTACTCGGACTTAAGATTGCGCTTGATAACCTGGACGAAGTAATTAAATTAATAAGAAGCTCCAAAGATGCTGACGCCGCTAAAGAAGGGTTGATGAAAAAATTCGGCTTATCAGACTTGCAGGCTCAAGCGATTTTGGATATGCAGCTTAGAAGATTAGCCGCGTTGGAAAGACAAAAGATAGAAGATGAGCTCAAAGAAATTATTAAAACGATTGCCGATTATGAAGATCTGCTGGTTTCTCCCCAAAGAATTATCGACACAGTTAAAGCAGAATTGGCTGAAGTAAAAGAAAAGTTTGGAGATGAAAGAAGGACACAGGTTATTAAGGGAAAAGTGGGAGAAATCAGTGACGAGGATTTGGTAGTAAATGAAGAATGTATTATTACAATATCCGACAGTGGTTATATAAAACGACTTAAAGAAAATGTCTATAAGACTCAGGGCAGGGGAGGAACTGGAATTTCAGGGGGTGATTTGAAAGAAGAAGATCAGGTTGCAGCAATTAAAACATGTAATTCACACGATTGGGCGCTATTTTTCACTAATTCAGGAAAAGTTTACAAGCTTAGAATCTGGGAAATACCTGAATCATCAAGAAAATCTAAAGGAACACCAATTGTGAACTTTTTAAGTATGAACTCTACAGAAAAAGTAGAAGCTTTTGTAACATTGACACCTGAGGATATGGATTCTAAAGAAGGTTATGTGTTTTTCGCTACAAAAGAGGGCCGTGTTAAAAAAACCGATTTAGAACAATATAGACATATAAGATCATCGGGGATACAGGCTATTAACCTCACAGACGGGGATACACTGACTTTTGCTGAAATAACTACAGGAAATGACGATATTTTACTGACCACAGCAGAAGGACAATCAATCAGATTCAAAGAAGACACCGTAAGACCAATGGGAAGAACAGCCAGCGGCGTTTCCGGTATTAAAATAAAGAATGAGAATGACCATGTTGTGGGAGCTATTGTAATTCCAAATGGAGATGAAACTTTATTACTCACAGTTGTCTCCGAAAAGGGATACGGTAAAAAAACATTATTAAGTGAATATAAAGAGCAAAATAGAGGAGGCTCAGGCATACTTACTTATAAAACAGGTGATAAAACCGGCAGATTGGTGACCGCAATGGCACTAAACGATACTGTTAATGCAGATTTATTAATAGCAACAGAAAGCAGCATGGTAATAAGAGTAGACACTAAGCAAATACCTCTTTTAGGCAGAGCCACATTAGGAGTAAGACTTATTAAACTTAGAGAAGATGATCGCGTTATATCAGTAGCAAAAATTGATGAGGTAGATGAAGAACCGCAGGCAAGTAATTAGTTGCTCGCTTATAAAATGCCCCTTCATGAACTAACAAAATACGAAATCAATGCTTGGAAAAGCGGAGTTGAATATATAGCAGGAGTAGACGAAGTTGGTAGGGGTGCACTTGCAGGACCTATGGTAGTTTCTGCTGTTATTCTGAATAAAAAACACATAATTGAACAAGATTTTAGTCTTAGAACACTGACTAAAGAATATGAGCTGTATGAAAAGATTAACGACTCTAAAAAAGTAAGCGACAAGGTTAGGCGTATAATCAGCTCTTTTCTGCATACTGAGTTAATAGATTACTCACTGGTGGAAGTGCCGCACTCTGACATTGACAAGCTTGGTATATCAACCTGTACAGAGCGTGCATTTCATTCAGCGATTAATTCCCTAAAAATAAGACCAAGCCACATATTTACCGATTCATTCGAAATAAAAATGCTAGCTAAAGAGTCCCAGACAAATCTTGTAAGAGGGGATAGTTTGAGTATTTCTATTGCGGCTGCATCGATAATTGCGAAAGTGTATAGAGACGACTTAATGATTAAACTACACGATAACAACAGTAACTACCAAGTTTATGGATTTGATAAACATAAAGGATACGGAACGCTTGCACACAGAAGAGCAATTAAAGAACACGGATTATCTGATATCCACAGGAAAAGCTATAGCATAAATCTAAATATTTGAATAAAGTAGTTCTGCCGCAGCATGCGAGGTTAAGAAATTTAAGCTCCCTCTTAAGTTTTAAAAAGGGAGCTTTGGACACAAACAAAGTCAAACGGCCACAGAAAATGGTCTTTCTGTTTCATTTGCCCGATGAGATTTCATTCTCGTATTAAGTTTATTTGCCTCATCTACATCCATGTATTGCAGCGAGCCACAGCATGCACGGCCACCATAATATTTATGGCATATACAATTGGTGCACGTTTGCATAAGACTTCGTGGTTTATAGCCACATCTATTACAAATCAACACCTGCTTTATTTTCTTAAGTTTCTTTTTTTTTCCTATACAGCCCGGGGCATTACACAAGCCATTAGCTGTATTTTCTGCTCGTATTACTTCGCAGTGTTCGCATTTGAAAGCATTTTTTGTTACAGACATGTCATTCTCCTTTTTGATTGATAGTATTTTGTAGTCATTTTAGCATTTTTGGCGTGATATATAAAATATCAGTTCATGTTATCTACTAAACAATACTTTGAAAAAATAGTTTCATTTGTCAAAAAACATAAAAGAAATTATGGAATTTACATCTAGTCATGTCAGAAAGGAAAACTCCCACTCAATTAAATTGACTGGGAGTATTAAAACCTAGGTCGCATATACGACAACGGCTGTTCGCCTGTGCTTCTTTTGCTTATATAGGCGGTTTGCATCATCCTCCGGAATATATTCGCAACGTCCATTACATGCACCCGTTGTTTGATAAACCTGTGGGCATAAACAAGATGAAGAACAACTTGCCGGTCTATGACCGCATTGAGTACACTGCAAGATATAGGTAACCTTCTTCAACTTCGATTTCTTCCTTCTGGATCCTGAAGTATAACATTTTGGAGTAGGGCACATGCCATCACCAGGTTCTCCTACCTCAAGTCCACAAGTCTCACACTTATAGCTAATTTTTGTATACATTCCTCACTGTCTCCTTAGAATTATTGGTTTTTGCTCAATATACCACATTAATTTATGATTGTTAATCTATCAATACATCTTTCTAAAAACCACAAACTGATATGTATGGAAAAAGTAAATATTTTAGTTAAGCTTATAACCAGCTGCCAATGCTCAATCTGCAATACTAATGACACCCATAATTGAGTTTTTCTGATCTGTCCACTCATATGTGTATTTGGGCATACGCTCATCAAGCCTAAACCGATTTATATTTTCGGCAAGATCATGAATATAAGAATCAAACTGTTCGTTTTTAGTCATAATAAACCACTGAACATGATTATCTTTGATGACATTAGCCAATTCACCGGATTGAATAGCATCGTATGTATATGGTGAATCAAAATAGGGAGAGCGAATATTGTATTTAAAAATTTTATCATCTTGTTTATAACCATACAGAACGCGTGCAAGATCAAGATATCTGTTTGAAGTATGTAGCACTAAAATTCCATCATCTTTTAATAAAGAAAAATATAAATCCAAAGCTTCTTTTGTTAACAAATGAACCGGTATTGAATCTCCAAGAAATGCATCAACAATGAGAACGTCATATTGTTTTGTGTATCCGGAGGATGCTTGTGATTCCATAGTCTTTCTTGCATCACCGAGAAACACATCAGTCTTGCTGCGACAATTCAACAAATAAGGGAAATATAACTCAGCCTGCTGAATAACATCACGATCAATCTCATAATAAACTATAGAAGAAAAGTCCTTACAGTAACTTGATAACTGACCTGTACCCAAACCGACTACGCCTACAGAAGGTTTTTCATCTTGATAATAGGTTATTCCCAAATAAGGACCGCTGCCTTCACCGTAATAAGACATTATTTTGTATGTATAATCGCTATCAAGATAAGAAAATCCATGGATAATGCCATTATGCTCTAAAACACTTACATCCAAACCAAATACTTTTGAATTATATATCCTTGTCATCCCGTAAAAATTGCGCATTTGGCTGTCAGAAAGTAAATTATCAAAGGCAATTTTTGAAAAAGGCCATAGTACAGTTATAAAAACAACAAAATAATACAAAACCTTCTTCAATTTGTACAATTTTGGACTTTTTATAACATTAAAATTTGGCTTTAGATACCAAGCTATTAAGATGGCCACTGATGACAGAAAAAGGGGATATTCCCAAAAGCCATAAAAAAACAGCGGGGGAATAACACTGGCGATTATCCCACCCAAAACACCGCCAAAAGAGGTAGTTAAATAAAACAAAGGCATTTGCTCATGATATTTACCTTGAGGACGAATATCATATAGATATTTATGCAGGATTATTAGAACAATTTGCAGGAATATAAGTAGACTGATTATATGCGCAAAAGTAATCGAGGACAAAAAAGATAAAAGTGATATTGGTAGGGCAAACAAGTAATAAAGAAAATACAATCTTCTCATATTAATTGACTTACCCGAAAAGCTTACAATAAATGAAATCAAATATATCAATAGGGGAATCATCCATAAAAGAGGCAAGGATGCGACAGTATACGTAACTTTATTAGTAACAACAACCAATGAAAATACTCCCATCATGGATAAAACTAGCCACTTGAGCTGTAGTTTGAAGGGAATTTTCTCCGCTACTTGAGACTTTTTTTCATTATCTCTTTTTTTGGCAAGCAGCACTAAACTAAGCAATACAATATAAACTAATACTAAGATTCTCCATAAGATCATCTGAGTAGTCAGCCCAAGAAAAGTCTCAAACAAAATAGGGTAGAGAATAACCGCAAAAAGAGAACCGATATTTGATAAGGAATACAACCAATAAGGCATTTCTACCACTGCATGAGTTTCAAATAACCATATTTGCAACAGCATAGATGTAGATGAAAGCAAAATAAACGGCGGACCTATAGTCGAGAACAGCATCCATAGGAGCGTCATCATCGGGTTAGGGAAAAATGCTGCAACCTTAAAAATGATCTGCGAAAAAACATCAAGTTTTAATACAAACAATATTACAAACAGTGCAAATAATATGTGTACAATGTTAGCCTGTTTTTTATCCATTTTTAGGAGTTTATATGCGTATAAATATCCCAAAAACAATGCAATTTGAAAAAAGAGCATAACAGTTAACCAAATCGAAAAAGAACCGCCATAAATTGGTAAAAGTAATTTACCCATCAGTGGTTGGACAAAAAAAAGCAAAAAAGAGCTTAAAAGTGTTATCAGTATAAATATTGTCTTAATATTTTTAAAATAAAGGCTGGTTTTTTTCATCGTTATCCCCGGTAGTTTCATCGGCAGCATATATATTATCAATTGATGAAATTTGTTCAATGTCTTCTTTTTGCATATCCTGCTGCACAATTTTTGGAACTTCATAAACTTCAGGCTCTCCGAGATCATCCGTATCAACATTTTTATGATACTTTTTGTGAGTGTCTTTTAGCTGCTTATTTGTGACATGCGTATAAATTTGGGTTGTAGAAACATTGGAATGTCCTAATAATTCTTGTACTGACCTTAGATCAGCGCCTTCCTTTAAAAGTCCTGTTGCAAAAGTATGACGAAGTGTATGTGGTGTTGCATCGACGGCTATACCGGCACGGTTTGTATATTTTTTCAATAAACGTTGTATACTTCTGGGAGTGATGCGTAAAGACTCGCCCTCAAAGTCATTCTCTTTCATTTTTCTGCCGGCATACCTAATAAATAGTGGCTTGAAACTGTCACGTCTTGTCGCTAAATATCTTGAAAGCCACTTTTTGGCAGACTCACTTAAATATACAGTGCGCACTTTTCTCCCTTTACCTACAACTGTAAACTCTCCTGACTTTAAATTTACAGCATCGACATTTAGCGCGACAAGCTCTGAAACTCGCAGACCCGTACTAAAGAAAGTTTCAAGAATTGTCCTATCGCGCAGACCTGACATTCTATTTAGATTCTGAACTTCAAATAAACGTGCCAATTGTTCATCTGTCAGCACTTTTGGCACTCTGTCAGTAACTTTTCCAAGTGTTATTTGTTCAGGAGGAATAATTTCAAGTTCTTCTTCTACAACTAAATATTTTAAAAACGCCCTAAGCGCAACCAAAAATGTCTGTTGGGTAGACTTTTTAAACTCTTTATGAGATTTAGAACTTAGTCTGCGGTTTAAAAATACTCTATATTTTTTTATTAATTCTGAATTTATGTCGCGCAAAATAATCTTATCTTTTGATAAATGATCTTTTGTCCACTCCTCAAAATCTTTCAAATAAAAATCGTACATCTTGATTGAACTCTGTGACAAATTTTTTTCTATCTCACAATGTTCAAGATACTGTATGATCACCTCGTCAAGGTATGAATCTAATGATACTTTACTCATAAAATTATAAAAAACAGCTTAGAGAGCATTCTGGGACCTTGTAACTGTTTTAAACTATAGCTGCAACATAATTATACACATTCTACCAAATAATACCTAAAAAATTACATTTTCAGCTAATGTACTGTTCGGGAATAGCTAGGGAATTGCGGGAGGGTTGAAAACCAAAATTAGTTCAAAAAGAGATATAAATAAAATGAAATAGAGTATATAAAAAAATATAAAAAGTTTTGGTACAGATATTTAATAAAACATAAGTATGTAATTAAAGAGTATTACAGAAAGAAAGGGAAGCGATGAAAAACGATATATAGGAGACGTCGTATAATGTATGTTTAACGACCTCTATGATGTAAGATGCTTTTGTCATCCACTTTCCGAGAGAAAATAGAGGGAAAGAGGTACTCTCCCAAATTAAGCAACAATTCACAACAATTTACAGCTAATTATTCACAATTAATTTGTATTTTTATCTGAATTTCAGCCTTTATACAGACTGGAGCTGCCTTATACTGATGAGCTCAACTTTTATCCTTTCATCCCATATATGACACTTATCCACAACACCCTCCTCCAAAGTATGACACTCCTACTTTACAGGCTTCGGTGTTTCTTTGCGCCGCTACTACAATATATTCGGCCGGTTCCGCTAATACCCGTTGCTATATAATGTACGTCAAATATACCTTATAGTCCCATAGCAACGATCCGGCACCCTATAAGTGTTATCACTCTTTATCTTTGGCTGATAATATTACGCTGCTACTCTTCCCTATTTTGTTGCTGTAACAGCAGTTGTAGATGCTTATGGGTGGAAAATGAATAACAAAACTAAAAATATTACAGATAAAGTTAAACTTTCTGTTATTAATTTCTTTGTAATTGAGTTTTTTAGATGAGCTTCTATATAACTTATTCCAAATATCAATATAGATGACACAAATAGCGCTCTCAAGAATGTTTCAGTAGGAAAAAATGATACAGCAATATTGGCAAGAACAACTAAAAACGATCCTAGTATAATTAATGTTATTAACTCCCCTGCTTTGTAATTCTTAACATCTGCATCGTGTTCCAAAAACCATATTAGATAAATATAAAACAAAATCGATAACAGTAAAATTAACAAAGTTTCTCCAAAAGCATTTACAGAAATTTTAAAAAGCCCGGCGAGCAGCGGTATTGAGATTAAGGATATCAAAATCTTACTCCAGGTAACGGCAACCCTATATAAAGGTATAGACTCTTCCCTACTCGATACAACTAAGAAGACGTTGTTTACTAAGGACAGTATATAAAATAATGAAAAAAACAATACATAAGATAAGCGTTTCATTAAGACACTCAAATTTGGAAAAAATGCAGAAACTAATATGAAGCCTACAATCAAAGAATAAAGAACTATGCTTGTGATAACAGTACTTTTTATAGTGGAATTTGGTGTGTGAACAATGTGATTACCTACAAGTACTAAAATGAGGATTACTGTACCTAAGGCATAATTAATTTCAGGGAAGCTGTCTATAAAAAACATAAGGAGCAAAGATATCAATAATGAGTATGTTATATATTTCTGTCTTTTAGTTAAGCTAATTCTCATTTTGTGTCTTTAAAAAATGACATAGTGCCATGGCTACGCCATCATTGGCATCATCGGATTTAATAATAAAACTAAGTCCTAATGCTTTTTTTACTGCTTCCTGCATTTCTTTTTTTGAAGCACGACCATAACCTGACAGTACATTTTTTGCCTGTAAAGCAGTGTATTCTACAATATTTACTCTATTCTGTGCAGCCACAAGCATTGTAACACCGCGTGCCTGACCTACAGTCATTGCGGTCTTTGCATTTGTATTAAAAAAAAGTCTTTCTATTACAACAAGATGTGGTTTATACATTTTCGTAATATCATCAAGGTTTGTGTAAAGTATCTCTAAACGTTTGTGCATCTCCATGTCAGCGTGAGTCTTAATTACACCATGATCTTTCAATACAGGTCTATTTGAATCAATTTTAATTACACCGTAACCTAATGCGGCAGTTCCAGGATCTATACCTAAAATAATCATCTGTTTGTTTCCATCTTAAAATTTGTAGTTATGATAAATTTCTTGAATATCATCCTGATCTTCAAGGTTTTCGATTAGATCATCGATTTTAGAAGCTAAAGTCTCATCAGTAACATCTACCGTAAAAAGTGGATTAAGCGTATTTGGATCGAATATATAAGCTGCACTTCCTTTTGTTCCTAGATTTCCGCCGGCTCTGTTAAAAAGCGTTCTTAGTTCTGATACAGTTCTATTAACGTTATCTGTTAAACAGACGAGGATAAAAGCACCACCGTTAGGACCAAACCCTTCATAGGTAACGTGTTCAAATGCGGCACCGCCCAACTCACCTGTCCCCTTCTTGATTGCCCTATCAATATTTTCTTTTGGCATTCTTGCATCTTTTGCTTTTTGTATTGCTAACCTTAGCTTAGGATTACTTTCCGGATCTTTTCCTCCTTCTTTTACAGCTACTGTAATTAACCTTGATACTTTAGAAAACACTTTACCTTTTGCAGCATCATTTGCATTCTTTTCTCTTTTTATATTGTGCCATTTTGAATGTCCACTCATAGTAAATATATTAGCACATATCTAGGGCTAACTATAGATCAAAGCGATGTTATATTCGGTAAAGTCTACAAGAATTTCATTTACAAAAACCCAAACCGCCATGCGCATAAGGTTAATTTGTGATATTATTTGCTGAAACACACACTATAAGACTTGGAGGAAACATGCGAATTACTAACCACGTACAAAAATACTGGAATTTGTTACTCATGATAAGTTGCTTTGCACTTGCCAGCATCTACGCCTACCGGATTTGCTTATTAGGTGATCAATATGAGCAAGTTATTTTCATTTATGGTGCTGCTAAACCACTCTGGTTTACAGGCTGGATAGTAGGAAATGGTCTGTTGTGGTTGCTAATAAGAAAAACCCTTAACCCGGTTTATATCTTTGTAATCGACATAGCGGTCGCAGTGGGAATCCTCATTGCCGCGTATATTCAAAACGCAGCCTTTGTAGAACAGTATGGTTTAAAAACATCGTTTGCCTATGCATGGGCAGATGTGAGCGTAGCCGGACCGTTGGCAATCTTCATAACATTGGCATTTATCTACACCCTCCTTGTAGTTGACCAGCTGGTTTCATTGGCTAGGCAGAAAAAAATACAAGACACATGAATGACTAAATGACAGTGACCCTAAAATCGCTGTCATTTTTCTTTATATCCGCTTTAGTCTATTAACAACTTATAGTTAGACCACAATCTTTTATCATATTTATTACACATTGACAAAAGAAATATTTTTGGTAATTTCGTACTTATGCAATTTAATCTACAAGCATTGAGTAAGAAAGCAATTAATGCTGCACTAAATCAGGAATGGGAGCTTGCAGTACAACTAAATGAAGAGATTTTGGAAAAAGTCCCTGAAGAAAAAGACGCAAAAATTCGTCTGGGAAGAGCCTACCTAAAGACTAAAAACTATTCCGGAGCAAAAAAAATATTCAAACAGATACTTGAAGTTGACCCCATAAATAAAATTGCACAAAAAAACTACCAACTCGCAACTGAAAAAAAGGACGATGTTAATACCGGAAAAGAAATTTCAAAAATAAACAAAGCATATATAAAAGAGCCTGGTACTTCTACACAAATTGAAGTAAAAGTTATTGATAAAAGATCTATGAGAAGCATAGAACTGGGACAGTCTTTAAACCTAAGATCTTATAAAACTAAAACTGATGTTGAACTGGATTCAGGTAAGGAAATTGGTCTACTAGAAGGAGAAATGGCTAAAGTCTTATATGATGCTAAAAAACAAGAAAAGGAAGTTAGTGCAAAAGTCATAAAAGTAAAACAAGATAGCATTATAGTAACTTTGTCTTGCAGACAACCTATATTTAAATCAGAAAAACAATACGAGAAACCATTTATGAAAATGGACCTCGACGAAGATTCCGAGTCGGAAGAATCTGAATCTGATGTAATTTCAGCTGAGTAAGAACAGACAATATACCCAAACTAGTTACAGGAAATTATTAGCCAATACTTATTGATAATATTGCCTTTACACAAGATCATCATCAAGAATCTCTGATTTCGTTGTAGGTGCTGAACTTGTTGTAGGTGCAACAGGCTCAGGAGTAGACTCTCTACGCGGAGTGTATTCTCTTGATTTTCCTACTGCCGGTCTTTTCGATCGCGGTTTGGGCGTTTTAACAGCTTCTGTAGGTCTCTGTGTAGTAGAAACCGGCTTTTTAATATATTCCTTCTTAGGCTTCTTTGGTTGCGCCTGTACAGGCTCAGGAGTCTCTACCGGCTGAGACGCTTTTGTATTCATACCAAAACCTTCGACTACATCAAGTGTAGCAAACGGAGCATCCATTTTATTTGTTGGAAGCAATGCTGTTGCTTGGCTGTTTAGTTGAGCACTCTGAAACTCTGCAGCGGTATCAGAAACCTTATATGAACCCCTGTCTGTAAGCAAGTACCATTCCCCTTCTTTCTTTGTTAGTATTCCTTCAATTTTTGTGCGCTCTACTCTGTCGATCTGTTTAAATAATTTTTTGTCATTTTCTTCAATAAGTTTTAATGTATCACCATAAACCAGCTTTGTCTTAGCAGCATAATTTGCGGGAACTTCATATGATTTACCGTCATCAGAAACCATTTTATAGCCGTCATACTTTCCTACCACACCATCCACTTGAGAATAATCAGGTCTGCCTGACTCCTTTTCAAGCTTTTCAACAACTCTTTTTAAAGAGCTTAAATTTGTTTCCAGCTGATGAACTTTACTTTTCAGTTCATCAATCATAAATTGTGATTGTGCATTCATATTTGGTCTCCAATGCTTTCTGAATTTGTTAAATTACTGGATTGCCTTTTATATTCAAGCGCAATTGCCATACCTTTGTCAAATTTTGTATCAACCCATTTACCGGTTTTGTCCTCGACATATGCTTTATCTGCTCCAAATTTTTCTCTGCTTCTTGCGATTACTTTTTCTTTATTGCCCGTTTTTGGTGCGTAGCATTCATCATCCAGCCACGGTAATAATATTCTTCCTGAAAAAGGTGTAGAAGTCATGCCGTTCACCATCAGCTTAATATACATTTCAAACCTAGCCAGAGAAATTATATCTTCAGCTGTAAAATAAGGAGCAAATTCGCTTGAGAGCGCTTTTGCGTCAGGCGCACCTAGCGAGAATGATGCTATAGTACCGACATTACCGTAGACTGCTTTTAAAAGCTCTTCCGGAAGTTGGGCTGTAAACTGATGAGTAAGATATAATCCAAGTTTATATTTTCTGGATTCAGATAAAATTTCCTCGAAACTTCCGGTAGCAAAATTTTGAAACTCATCAACATACAAGTAAAACGGTCTGCGTTGTTCATAGGGTATGTTAGCTCTTTGCAGCGCATAAAATTGAATTCTTGAGACAAGAAGCGCACCTAACAGGTTTGCGTTGTCTGCGCCGATCTTTCCTTTAGATAGATTCATTAACAAGATTTTTCCTGAATTCATAGCGTTCCAAATATCAATAGTAGATTTTTTCTGGCCTAAAATATTACGCATCGTACTCGAAGCTAAAAATCTGTTAACTTTATTTTGTATAGGCGCAATAGCCTCTGTGACAAGTTTTTGGTTACCTTTCATCTGTTTGAATTCTTCTTCCCAAAACCTTTTAACAACCGGGTCTTTTACATGGTATAAAATAAAATTTTGATAGTTAGAGTCTTCAAGCAGACGTGTTATACCTAACAGCGTTGTTCCCGGAACTTCCAACAATGTTAATACCGCATAGTTTAGTAAATACTCCAGTCTGGGCCCCCAGGAAAAATCAAATTGTTTTCTAAAAGCTGAAACCAAACCGGATGCTAAAAGATTTTTTTGAGACGGGTCATCGATCTGCATCAGGTTTAACCCCACAGGTCGCTCTATATCCGCAGGATCAAAATAGATAACATCTTCAATACGTTCGTCCGGTATTCTTTCAAGAACTTTATCAATTGTTTCACCATGTGGATCCAAAATTCCCACACCGTGGCCATTTTTAATATCTTGTGACAACATACTTTCAAATAGTGTAGATTTACCCGTACCGGACTTTCCGATAACGTACATGTGTCTTAAGCGGTCATCGCCTTCTGCCAAACCAAAACGAGTACGTTCACTCCTAAATACGGTTTCTCCAATAAATACACAGTTTTTTGTAGGTAAACCTGAAGGCGGCTCGCTTTTTCTTGAATAAACCCATGAAATGTTAGGAGTTTCTATGCTTGATGAAGGCAAATGATACACTGTGGCAAGTTCTTCGGTATTAAATATAAAGGCATTTTCGGGCTCAAAAATTCTGTTCTTAAATTTCTGAATATAAGAAGATGTGTTTGCTGAGATTTTTGGTTTAAAAGCATTTATTGAAGCCGATGATAATTGTTGATAAGGGGCAAGAAGAAGTCGGAGCCTACTCATAGCTCTTTCTATTGTGGGTGCTGCAGAAACAATCCTAAGCTCAACTTCAAAGCCCATTTTACTTAATTTGTGTTCGATCGATTCAATTTGAAGTTCTTGTACAGCCGTCAATTTAATAATTTCTTTCTTTATATCCCCAGGTCTTGTTTCGGTAAATTCGCTATAGTGGAACATTCCGGTTGCTACGCCTGATGCCAACTGAACCATTTCATTTCCTACAATTTTTAGCAAATTTCCAAACATATTTGGATTTTTTGTAAGCTCTGTACCTGCTCTTACGGCATTTACATAGTTATGACCCACGTCCTGCCAGGTATCCCCTATTGGTTTTACTAAATATTGCACCATCATCTGCTCATCATTACTTACTTGAGACATAACAGATGTTATTGAAGATAATGGATCTACTTCCAAATCCTTATAGGACTTTATGGGAAAATAATGCTCCTTTGCTAAAGTAAGTGTAGCTACTTCAAAAGATGCATTTTCAAAATCAAGATGTTGAGCATAATCTTCGACTAATTTAATTTGGGAATCAGGGTATTGTGCATAAATCTGGCCTTCAACATATTTTACCAGTGCTTCCGGTACTGCGACAAAAAATCTTAGCCCGTTTTCTTTATTGGCCACAATTTCAAAGGAAAAATGTTCTTGAAGACTGGAATCTTCTCGTAAAAGACCATGTAGCGAAGCAAAAAGGTTTTCGGCAGCAAGTGAGGAGCCCTGGGTATCGACATCGCCGTCAACTGATCTTAGAATATTTATTTCTAATATTTCTACTGCACCGGGATTTATTGACGATTTTAAAGACGAAGAAAACAGGCGTTTAAACGTTATATAAAAAACAAAAAGTATTAAAAAAGAGCTTATTCCTATGTAATATACATTCATCTCGCTATGGGACCTAACATGGCCCTTTTCGTAAACAACAACACCCGCCCTAATGAGGGACGGGTGCGAAAGGAGAGAGAGACATGTACTCGTATTATCTTACATGCCTTTTGCAAAGTCAAGCCCTAAAATAACTGTGATATCAGAACGGCTGATCTCTCCTTCGTACATTTCATTCAATTCAGATTTTTCAATAATATCTTCAATTCCAAAAATTGAGCTGAGATAATACACACTACGGGCTGATGTGCTCTCTGCAATTATTTTACTTTTTTCTTGTATTTTGACCGTATTTCCTACAGCCACTACCCTACCCCCTAAATTTGAAACAACTCTGGATCCAAAAGTTGCTAAGCCCGGCTCAGCTGAACCATTAAGTATAGATATACTCATCTTTTCATTGGAAAAACTTGTATCAAAAGTAATATCCATAAATTCCTCATCCAAAAGAATCGGTTCGTTTTTATAAATATCCAGATATTCTTTTTGAATAATGCGGTCTGAAGGCAATGTGTTTGCAAAATTGTAGAAATCATAGAATTCCTGAAGTGAAAGATTTGTTTTTATAGAATATTTCAGCATATTAAGATCAATATCACCTGAAATTTTAAGCTGACCATATAGCAAAGATTTTGTAAATTCAGCTGCAGCGTTTTCCACCAATAAATACCGATCAACGGGAAAAGCTGTTAGTTTAAAGATTGACCGAGAAACAAGATCCGCAGAATAATTCAAATCCGATGACTCACTCAGCATACCTAGTGCAAAAATATTACTGAAAGGTTCTACACCAAAAATTCCTGGTACATCAATCTGCGTATCTAGGGGTATATTGTAGACAATCATTTTTTTGGTGCCTTTATCAACAACAAAAAGTTGAATAAATTCCGGTTTTACAGTTTTTTTTGAAAATGAATCAACGCCAACGTACGCAAGTGTATAGTACTCTGATGTTAACAGGTCATGACTGGAAGAAGAAAATGCTGAAGCGTATCCTGCTGTAAGCTTTTTGTAAAAAGAATAAGCTGAAAGAAACGATAAAGACAGGACAACGACAATCGCCGCACCGGCAACACGCTTAATGTAATCGGGGGTTTTTGCTTTCTTTTTGGAATATGTTTTTTTTCTATAAACTCTCAAGGTTTTTTTGGGCATGTATCTGCATTGTAACAACTATTAATCACAACGGGCAATAACATAGGAATTATTATAATTTCCCACTTTTGGGTGTAGGGCTAAATCATACTAACAATCAACACCGTAGGTTATTCAGACGTAGTCACGATATGCTTACATTACCCTTTGCCATTAACTTCTTCATTTCTTCTGGAATTGGAGCAGATATTGTAGTATCAGCGCCACTTTGAGGATGCACAAATTTCAATTCATACGAGTGTAGCATTAAGCGACCGAATTTTGTTTTTGATTCCTCATATGTTTTTCTTGTCATATAAATAGGGTCGCACAAAACAGGGTGGTTCAATGCAGCGAGATGAACTCTAATCTGGTGCATTCTTCCTGTTAAGGGTTTAACAATCAGTACAGAGTAATAAACCCCTTCGTAGAAGTCTCTGAGAATTACTTCAAACTCGGTCAATGCAAATTTCCCTTTTTTAATGACAGCCATACTCATCCTGTTCTTCGGGTTACGGGCTATCGGCGCCTTTACGGTTAGCTTGTCATCATGGACATGCCCTGATACCAATGCAATGTATTTTTTTTCTACAGCTCGAGTTTTGAATTGATCTTTTAATAACTCAAATGCCTGCTCGGTCTTAGCTGCGAGCAATACTCCGGAAGTATCTTTATCAAGTCTATGAACAATACCGCTTCTTTGTGCGAATTCGCTCGTGCCTTCTAAACCGGATGAACTGAAAATATGTTTTTCTAAGAAATCCTGTACAGTACCGGAAACTGTAGTATCTGATCTATTCACAACTACACCGCTTGGTTTATTAAACACAACCACTGCATCATCTTCGAATAGAATGTCGAGATTAGGCGTTGAAGGCATATTTCTTCACCGCAAGGATAACGTCTTTAGGCGTAATGTTTGATTTCACCAGAAAATCCTCAACTCCTAGTGCTTTGCATGTATTTCGAACACGATCTTCCCCAAGATTAGTCAAAACGACAACAGGTTTGTTTTTTAACTTCTCGTCTTTTCTAAGCTTTTTTAATAACTCAATTCCATCTAACTTTGGAAGCATTATATCCAACAAAAGTACATCCCATTCTGAACCTAATGCCAATCGATAAGCCTCAAGACCATCCCCTACCTGAATAACCTCAAATCCTTCTTCGGTTAAGATTTCTGCATACATTATTCTAATGTTTGCTTCATCTTCTACTAGTAATATCTTATTGCTCATTTTTAATTATTCCGTAAATTAATACTATAACGCCGATACTTACAAATAGATCGGCTATGTTAAAGTGGAAAAACTCCAAAAACGGAATATTGTCCACCACACAATTATACATTATTCGGTTATAAATGTTATGTAAACCCCCGGTAAAAATAAGGCTCAGCGCCAGGACAGACAAGATTGAATTGTATTTGTAATACGTAATAAAAAATAGGAAGACAGTTAAGCACACAGCTATAAGTACAAAATACTTAAGGTCAATGAAATTTCCTAAAAAATGAAAGCAGTTATGCATGTCTAGAGCAGTTCATACAAGTAGTTGCTTCAGGATATATTTCAAGTCGTGCCGGGTCAATCTTCTGACCGCATTCCTCGCATATTCCATAACTACCCTGCTCAATTTTACCTAATGCCTTATCTACCTGAGACTCCATATCTTTGACATTTTTTTTCTGAATTTCAATTTGCACTTTTGCCAAATCTTCAAGAATAGCCTCATCCATTTCTTCAGAATTACCTGTGGATCTATCTTCCGTAAGATACGGATCTTCTTCAATCAGTTTGCTCTGTTCTGCAGAAAGGCGGCTTTTCTTAGATAGTAAAATATTCTTAAATTTTTCTAATAAACTATTGCTTATATTATTAACCATATACTTTTTCCTAAACCTATTGATTAGGTTAGCAATACTGATTGTAATCAATAAAATATAAAAGATCAAATAATTTGGGCCGGAGTAGAAAAAATGCCCTACGACTGAGGATAATAACAATAGTACTGAAAATACTATACCTGAAAGTATTTTAGTTCTAAAAAGAAATAGTGACAAAAAAGACAAGGAATAAATTAGCAAAACCAATAAATCGACGGTATTGTAATGGCCGGTAAGTTTTTTTCCAAATATATACATAAAGAAAATAAATAAATAAAAAGAAAAGATATCGAAGACTCTGTAAGTAGACCATTTCCACTGGCGTGCTTTTATCACAGTTAAAATTAAAGAGAAACAAAAATAGCCATACATCAATATAGCGGTTTGATTATTTCTTATAAAAAGTTTATAGGGAGCATTATATGCAATTACAAAATATATGACGGTAAAAATAATTAAATTTGAAAAAAACAGATCGTAGGCCTTTTCAATATCAAAGCCATCTTTATAGCACTCAAACCATATAACATACAAAACAAAAAACATCAGCGTAACAAGAGCAACACCAAGTGTAGGAATTGTGAAAAAGTGTAAGTTAAGCGTCTGCGGTAAAGACATTTTATGCTTTAGAAACGTACTCTCCCGACCTAGTATCAATTTTTACTTTATCGCCTTCTTTTATGAATGTCGGAACTTTTACTACGGTGCCATTATTCAAAGTAGCATCTTTGTATACGCTGGATACAGTGTTTCCTTTATATCCCGGTGTTGTCTCGGTGATTTCAAATACCAATGAGTTCGGAAGTTCCAAAGAAACCGGATTTCCTTCAAAATATAGGATTTGTACGGTACTTCCATCAAGTAAAAATTTGGACGAATCCCCCACCCTATCTGCTGTCATAATAAACTGATCATACGTATCAGGATCCATAAAGTTATAGGCTCCGTCAAAAAACAAATATTGAGCGTTTTTTCTCATTACATCTGCATCCTCAACGCGTGCGCCTGATTGATAGCGCTTTTCTAAAACCTGGTCAGTCAGTAAGTTCCTTACCTTAACTTTTATTGTAGCCCCGCCTCTTGCAGTTTTTGTGTGTTCATATCTTTCAACTAAAAAAGGAGCTCCGTCTTCTTTAAATATCACACCTGTTTTTAAATCTGTTGATAACATAAATATATCTTTAATTAATTACTGGTGCCGTGAGTGGGAATCGAACCCACACGGGCGCATTGCCCAGTGGTTTTTGAGACCACCGCGTATACCGTTCCGCCACCACGGCTTAATTTTTTGCTTTATGGATAATACTAAAATTCATACAAAATATAAAGATTATCCAGTACGAATGGTATCACAAAATAGGAATAAATGGCCAATTCGACATGCAATACTACACCAATTCACGATGTATACGCTATTCTCTGGATGCGGTGGTTGAAGAATCTCTTGCAACCTCGAAAAATCTTGTTCTATCAGCTTTAAAGTACAAATCAACTTCTCCGGTTGGGCCGTTTCTATGTTTTGCAATAATTAATTTTGCATTTTCTCTATCTTCATCGTCCGGTCTATACAAAAACATAACAACATCCGCATCCTGCTCTATAGAACCCGAATCTCTCAAATCAGATAACTGCGGTCTTTTATCTCCGCCGCGTTGTTCAACTGCTCTGGACAACTGAGATAATGCTAAAACAGGCACTTTCAGTTCTCTTGCAAGGTTTTTTAACGATTGAGAAATGTCTGATACTTCTTGTACCCTACTCTCCTGTCGTCTTCCTTTAACCAATTGCAAATAATCTACAATTATTAGACCGATATTTTTATCCAGCATCAATCTTCTTGCTTTTGTTCTCATTTCCAACACACTTTGACCGGGGGTATCGTCAATCGCAATCGGAGCCTCTGATAATTCACCTGCACCAATGGCATATTTTTCGAAATCTTCAGCTTCCAAATTTCCCGTCGTAATTCTCCAGCTGTCAATATCGCCCTGTGACGCTATCATTCTATCTACTATAGATTCTTTACCCATTTCTAATGAAAATATTGCTACACCAATATTATGCTCTGTAGCTGCATGCTGGGCGATATTTATTGCGAAGGAAGACTTTCCTACCGAGGGTCGCGCAGCAAGTATTATTAAGTCTTCTTTTTGCAGTCCTGACAGCATTCTATCGAGAGTTTTAAGACCTGTAGGTACACCTCTTAGTGCACCCTTTGTTTTACTCAACTCATCTAAACGCTCAAAAGTAACCTCTAACGTATCCTTTATAGGTACAAAATCCTGGCTGACCTTATCTTTGGAAACCGAGTATAATATCTGCTCAGACTCATCTAATAGATTATCAACATCGCTTTCCTCAAAAACCATTTCTCCTATTTTAGCGGCAGCAGCCAATAAAGATCTCTTTACGGCCTCATCACGAATCAAATGCGCATAGTGTTCAATATTTGCTGCAGTAGGCACACTATTTACAAGTTCTGTCAGATAGGCCACACCTCCAACAGGCTCAAGTTCCTTCATTTTTCTAAGCTCGCCCGGGATCGTAACTAAATCTGCGGGCTCTCTTTTTTCATAGAGATTCAATACTGCTTCGTAAATCTTTTCGTGTGCTGACTTATAAAAGTGCTTTGGACGTAAAAATTCGACAACTTTCACAATTGCATCTTTATCGATCAATAAGGCTCCTAAAACTGATTTTTCGGCATCTATATCATGAGGGGGAACATGATCTCGACCTTTATTCATATTGTTGCCTTTCATAAATTAATGCTGTGGCTGCAGCACGTATATCACACTTTCTTCAGGTACGTCGGATCTGGACAAAAGCTTAAGTTTATCTTCTTTTTTAATACTTGTCGGTTCCATACCCATTTCATCAATAAATTCCTTAAGTTCCTGTAGTTTTTGCGGAAGTTTCAAATCAGGAGTTTGATAGTGCATTGGTACAATTATCGACGGCTCAATGTCTGATATAACATTCACGGCGGTCTTCGCATCAATAGTGTAATAACCTCCCACCGGAATCAACAAAACATCGACATTAGATATTTTTTCAAGAGTTTCACTGGATAGTACATGTCCCAAATCCCCCAAATGAAGAATACTAAAATCGTCAATGAGTATCTGGTATATAATATTTGAACCGCGCTCACTCCCGTTTTTAGAATCATGATAAGTCTTATAACCGTAAACAAACGTATCTGATACTTCATACTCACCTGCAGTAGTGATCACAATTTTACTATCAGTAACTGAAGCCGTATGATTGTGGTCACCATGATTATGCGTAGACAACACAATGTCGCCGGATAGCTTAGGAATGCTATAGCCTATCATCTTTGGATCATAAGGATCGATAACAACACTCACATCTTTACCCTTGATTTTAAAGCACGAATGACCTATGTATGTAATTTCCATACGAGTATCTTACCAAAAAATAATTGTTTGTAACAGGTCGTGGTCTTTTAAATATGTCAGTTTCTATTAAAATAGTGTAACAAATGCTAAAATTATCAGCACAGAAAGAAAATTTTCATGTCAGAACAACTTACTACACAACCATATAAAGGAACGAAAGATCTTATGCCGGACGATTTCGAAATCCAGAAATACATTTTTAATAAATGGGCAGAAGTTTGCTTAAAATTTGGATATAAACAATACCTTACTCCCCTGCTTGAGACTGCAGATTTATACCGGGCAAAATCCGGAATGCTAAAAGAAGAACTGTTTGTATTGAAAGATCGAGCTGAGCGTGAATTGGCATTAAGACCGGAAATGACGCCTTCGGTAACGCGAATGGTTGCGTCAATAATAAACCAATCACCAAAACCACTCAGATTATTTAGTATTGCAAATTTTTTCCGCAACGAGGCTCCGCAAAAAGGGAGACTTAGAGAATTCTGGCAGTTAAATTATGATATTTTCGGTGACGCATCGATAAATGCCGATCTGGAAATTGCCATGCTAGGCATAGAGATAATGCTGTCGTTTGGCGCGCCTAAGAATTCATTTAAGTTATATATAAACAACAGAATATTACTTGAAAGCTTTCTAAATGAATATGTTAAGTCGGCCTCAAATAAAATAGATGTTACAAGGATAATGGATAAATACGCAAAACTTCCAGAAGAAGTATTTAAAAAAGAACTCGGCAAATTAAGAGTAGATGAAAAAGATCAGAACAATATTATTAGATACTTGAATACTAACAATTCAGAGTTTGAAAAGGAATTTGCAGAAATCTCCGACTCAGAAGGCTACAAACAAATAGTATATTTAATTGATAAACTAAATGAACTTGGTTATTCAGATTACTTTGAATTTAAACCCGGTATTGTGAGAGGTATTGATTATTACGATGGCACTGTTTTTGAAATGTTCGACATGAATCCAGATAATAGAAGATCCCTTTTTGGCGGAGGCAGGTATAATGGACTGTCTGATATTTTTGGCGTTGAACCTTTTCCTGCAACAGGGTGCGCTCCGGGAAATGTGACGATGCAGCTATTTTTAGAAGGCTGGGGTCTTATTCCACAGAAAAATGATAAAAATATTTACGCACCAATGCTATCAGATAACAAATTTTCTGAAGTATTGAAAATCGTAAATAAACTTAGACAAAAAGGCCTCTACATCGAGGCTGACTACGAACTAAAATCAATTACAGAGGCCTTGAGGTTTGCAAACAAGCGTAATTACAAATACATTTTAATACTCGGAAACGATGAACTTAAAAACAACACGATCACAATAAAAAACCTAACAACCGGTGAGCAAAAAACACAAGACATCGACTCCGAAAATAAGTTATTATTTTAGGGATGTCTATTAAACTGCCCAGTAATAAACTTTCAAAATATTATGCTGCCTTAATTATTACTTACATAATATGGGGCGGGGCGTCTTCAGTAATAAAACTTACACTCGAATACATACCTCCTTTTACCTTCTTACTGTTTAGATTCATCATAGTTGGAATTATCCTTCTCCCCTATGCTTTTATAACTCTCAGAAAAACAGCTATATATAAAGATGATTTGGTTAAAATAATTATTTTAGGTGTTTTGGCACAAAGCAGTCTGGCTTTTATTTTTATTGGACTTAGATTTACATCAGCGATTGAAAGTACAATAATAGGTCTTCTTGGACCCATTTTTTCTGTTATGGCAGGACACTATTATTATCATGAAAAAATAGACTGGCACATTAAGCTTGGTTTGGGTATTGCCACATTTGGCACTCTTTTTGTTGCACTTGAACCAATTATGAGCACAGGCAGTCCTGATGCGCATACCAGTCTTCGCCTCTTAGGAAACTTTTTTGTAATTTTATATAGTATTTCGTTTCTACTTTATATTATCTGGTCAAAAATTGTGTTTGGACAAAGTTCCAGAGAAATAAAACGAAGTTTACGATTTTTACATATAGAACCCATGAAACACAGCTATTCTCCTGATTTGGTTTCGATAATTGGCTTTTATGTTGGTCTTGCCACATTTATCCCCTTCGCACTTCTCGAGAATGTTGGATTTTTCGGCGATTTTTACTTTGCCTCTGAAAACCTAAATGCACTAACAATTACAGGTATATTGTATATGGCGCTTTTATCCACAATTGTAGCTTATATATTGTTTGAAAGAGGTCTTGAAGGCGCAGATATTAAGGAAAGTGCAATTTTCAGTTATTTACAACCTATCTTTGCACTGCCATTTGCGTATGTTCTTTTAGGCGAACTTCCAAATAAATTTATGTTAATAGGCTGCCTTTTTATTGCAGTAGGCGTGAGTATCGCAGAAATTAAAAAATATAAACTTAGATGGTGACATATAATTAAAAAATTGTTATACTCCTTTTCGTCATGAAACAAGGAATACATCCTAAAACATATCAAAATACTAAAATTACTTGCGCCTGCGGTAACTCTTTTACATCAATTTCTACTCGCGAAAATATTACAGTGGAAATTTGCAGTGCTTGCCATCCATTCTATACCGGACAACAGAAATTTGTTGACACTGAAGGAAGAATTGACAAATTTGTAAAAAAACAAAAAATTGCATCACAGAAAAAACAAACAGCTGAAGATATAAAAACCCAAAAAGAACAAAAGAAAAGCAAAGTAAAATCGGCAAATTCCACCGGTCAAATATCTTTAAAAGATATGCTTGAAAAAGCAAGAGAACAAAATTTATAGATTAAGCTTTTTTTTCAAACAAAGTGTTATTATTTTTGTATGGATTCAGCAAACCACCACATAAGTCAGGAGATAGAAAGATTAAAATCCAGTATTTCTCAAAATAAGGCATTGATAGAGTCAGAAGATGAAGAAATGAAAGCTATGGCTCAGGATGAAATAAAAAATCTTGAGCAGCAAATTTCAGAACTTGAGAAATCATTAAACAGCTTAAATGACTCAGAATCAGAAGATTCAGAGGAATCTGTAGGCAACGGAGTAACAATCAACCCTGATCAAATAATCATCGAAATTAGAGCCGGTACAGGCGGAGATGAGGCGGGAATATTTGCTAATGACTTATATAGAATGTATTTGAGATTTGCTGAGCTTCATAAATTCAAATATGAAGAATTATTCAGATCCGAAAATATGTCAGGTGGTATAAAAACCGTCTCTGCAATGGTTAAGGGTAAAGAAATATATAAGCTCTTGGAAAATGAATCCGGTGTGCACCGTGTACAAAGAGTTCCGGTTACTGAAGCTGCAGGCAGAATTCACACCTCAACTGCCACAGTGGCGGTACTTCCACAGATAAAGAAAATAGATTTCGAAATAAAGCCTGAGGATTTACAGTGGGATTTTTTTAGATCAGGAGGAAAAGGAGGACAAAACGTAAATAAAGTTTCAACCGCAGTTCGCTTGACACATATTCCTACACAAATTGTCGTGGAATGCCAGGAAGAGCGCACACAAGGCAGAAATCGAGAGAAGGCTTTGAGTATACTTCATTCCAGAATTTACAACGAAATGAAAGAACAGCAGGTCAAAAACATATCGGATCTTAGGTCTTCACAGGTAGGAAGTGCTGACAGGTCTGAAAAAATCAAAACTTACAACTTCCCTCAAGACAGACTTACTGACCACAGAATTAAAAAATCATGGCATAATCTTGCAGCAATCATGAATGGAGAGATTGATAACATTCTGAACGCTGAAAATTGCGAGGAAAACGAATAAATAGTTTTTTAATTTTAACGAATAATCTGCTAATCGATCAGTTATATTTCTTTTGCTAATTCGAGTGCTTTTTCTAACTGTGGATCCCTGCTTTGTTCATAATCTTCATCCGTTATTTTAACCTCTACATCAGGAGTCAAGCCCTCACCGTGAATCCATACTTTTGACGGTGTCAACCATTTACCTGTGGTTATGTGAATACCCGACCCGTCATCAAAATCTCGTGCATCCTGAATCGTACCTTTTCCATAAGATTTTACGCCAATCAATGTTGCGCCAATCTGCTCTTTGAGAGCCGCAGCCAGTATTTCAGAAGCCGAAGCGCTTCCTTCATCAATTAGAACCATTACTTTTGGAATTTTTGTAAATACACCATTCTTTACAGGGCTCTTGTACGGAAGCTCTTCCCCTGTTGCGGACTGCTGAATAACAACCTCTTTATTACTGAAAAAGTCTGCAGCAATATAAACAGCACTAAACATATAGCCTCCGGGATTACCTCGCATATCAAGAACTAATGCGTCCAGCTGATTCATTTGACCATCAATTTCCCTTGCAACTTTATCCCATTCTGAGTTTGTTTCCTGTGCAAATCTGCTTAATCTTATGTATGCAGTTCCATTACCTTTATCTTCCCAGGTAACACTGGCTATTTTAATTAAATCTCTCGTTATTTTTACTTCGCGCGGTCGCTCATTTCCCGTTTGCATAGTCAACGTTATTTGAGAACCGGCATCACCCCTTATTTTTAAAACCGCCTCAGTCACCGTAATTCCATAAGTTGATTTTCCCTCAATTGCAAGAATTTTATCACCCGATCTAACACCTTCGGCTTTAGCAGGCGAACCGTCTAAAGGGGCAACCACAATTAACTGACCTTCTTTCATACCAAGTTCAGCTCCTATCCCCTGATATGCATTGTTTATACTATTGTTTACCTCTTCATTTAACTTAGGTGGAAAATATGCAGTATAGGGATCTCCTAAAGCAGCTACCATACCCTGAATTGCACCATAAAGCATTGCTTGAGGGTCAACCGGCCTATTTAAATAATCTGCACTGACTATATCCCAAACCTGCCAGAACATCCTAAAATCGACTGAGTCTGTCTTTTTACTTTTATTTAATACTGTA
>CAZPYT010000001.1:37248-59356 GCA_964590955.1 uncultured Candidatus Saccharibacteria bacterium
CATAGCCTCGTTTACCATAGTAATAGCCACCGTAAAAAAATCCAATCGATAATAGTACCGATATTAAAAATCTTTGAAATTTATCTTTTGCTGACATAATAAACTACTCAATGGCAAGAATATTTGGGGGTGATACTTCAACTACCTGATCCTTACCGTCCAACTTTACAAATATACTAGATTTTAGCACTCTGTCAACAATGCCCATATGTCCAAAATTACTTGAATTAAATACTTGAACCCGCATTCCCTTTTTCACATAGCGTAAAATACTCCCGAGCTCTCCGGTAATATCCAATTCACTGTCTTTTGGTACCGGAATCTGTAATACGTGTCTACCCGGATAATAGAACACATATCTATTTGAAATATTATTTAAAAATTCATAAATAAAATCAGGGGTTTGAATATCTCCAAAACCTGAAAACAAACCGAGACCGAGATTTTTCTCGCTGCAGTAATCGAAAATGTCTTTTTCAGCACTTCCGGCCAAAACCACAGATACATTAAGACCTAGGGCAATCTCCACAATTTCCTGAGTTAAATGATGCCCTACGTATACTATCTTCCCTACTCCAGACTTTAGATAATTTCTAAAATATTGAGATACTAAGATTTCTGAAGGATTTGGAAACACGATCAATTCACCTGATTTTTGTTTTCCCGTCATTATTGGTATATGCATATCAATCGCTTGTGTATTTATTAAAACAGAGCGATCCTTAGATATATCTCTTATAGTCCCCCACACTCCCGGTAATAGCCAGTAGTCTTTTGGTTCGGATTTGTAAAGAAGCTTTCCTACCTCACCTTTTTCTACAAAGCCATCAAACGGAGCAAACACCTTATTAAAGCCCTTTTTTCCCAATAACTCGCCTGAATGAAATGTAGTCAATTCAGAGGGTTTTAGAACTTTTACCAGTTTAAAATCAGCGCCAAGATCAAAAACTTCATATGTCATTTTACATGTACCTAGTTTGTTGAAAGGCTCTACAATATCCCCAATAGATGCAGTCAACTGACCATCCGCAGGAAGTGTACGCTCAACCAAAAGATTTTCACGGTACAATAATTTTTTTATAACAGGTATGTGCATCAGCTACAATCTCCCATAAATTTCATTAATACCTTTAAGATTTGCATTAATGTCAATTTGTAAATTATTGTAACTATAGTTTTTAATGTCATTCTTTGGTCTGGTATCAATGATAATGCCTAGTTTTCCGCCCTTTACAGTCTTTTCTATACTGCCAATCTGTTTCCCTTTTACAACTATTCTTGTAGAAGTATTTTCATTTAATGGCAAAAACACTATACGACCTGACCTCACTTCTATTAACTGACTGTTGTTAGTATCATTTTGTAGCAAGCACGAAGTGTCCCCGGGACTATTTAAAAGCGTACCCAAATTTTTGGGTTTATATTCTTCAATCAATTTTGCGTATTTATCGTTGTAATAGCGCATATGAGCCAAGTGAATCAATTCAGAGTGTTTATCCAACGAGATATAGTGAAATCCCGGAGCTATAATAAAACTAAGTAAATACAAATATGATATCTTTTCAAATTCAATCTTGTTAGTATCAAAAATATCACCCATAAATAGAGTCGGCTTTAATAGAGCTTTCTGCTCTTTAGCATCCATTTTTTGTTCATCCATTGTTCTGAATATATTCCAAACGTTAGCCAATAAAAGATTATACTCTGAAGGCTTTTCTGGTATTACATTGCTGTATAGGGCTAAATTAAGTAAATAATTTTTTTCTTTAACCCCGTACTGCAAATTTTTTACATCACTATGAGAAATGTATGAATTTTGTTTATATACACTTCTATCTGTAACGCTGACCACATGATAATTATCTATTTTTTTAACAAGCTGATCTAAAAGGTAGGCATTGGCAAATTTGTTAGGTATGTTTGGTATTGTGGGAAATCCGGTAGCAATAATATCGCACTTATCTGTTCTTGAAATTTTAAATTGCCTCATTAAATAAGATGTGACTTCTTCGTAATATTGATCTACAGAATAAGTGTGCTCAAATAAATCGCGGGAATAAGGATACCTGTATGTAATGCTGGTGATTTTATCCTCTGCATCGATATAAACACCTCTTGTTGAATTTATTCCATAATTTAACGAAAGCAAGGGCATACTATTATCTTAGCATCATTGAGAACTGTGTTGTATAGATTAACTGAAAATTTAGTCACTTGTGAAAACTAGCACACTTAAGTTTACTACATTTGCCTATTTTGAGAGTTAGAAAAAGATTCAAATATATGTTTCGTCAGCGTTATCACCACAAATTGTTCTATTTTTAAAGAAACCAAAAACGCCACGGTTACCCGTGGCGTTTTACATTTTCAATCGAACTGAGTTAAATTACTGAATTTGTCGATCAGTGTAAGGCAATAGAGCCATATATCTGGCTTTTTTAATTTCATTAGCCAACTTTCTCTGACTTTTTTCAGAAACTCCTGAATAAGTATGGTGCATTATTTTTTGTCGATCCGTTAAGAATCTCTTTAAAACAAGTACATCTTTATAATCAGGCTCTTTTCCTACTTCTATAAAGTAGTCAGACTTGTTGTCTATGTTTTTAATTTTTTTTGCCTTCTGTACCATAGTTATAATCTTTCAGTAGAATTATTCATCAGAACCTGAATCATCTACTCCAAAATCTTCAGACAGCACTTGATCTAGATCGATTTCATCAGTTGAAGCTGTTGCATTATCGAAATGCTCTTCTTCAGAACTTGAATCTCCTGATTTTCTATTTACAAGAACAATCATTTCGTCAATTACAACTTCTGTCTTGTATCTTTTATTACCGTCGCTGTCAACCCAATCTCTAGTCTGAAGTCTGCCTTCTACATAAACTTTTGTACCTTTACTCAAAAGTTGAGAACACAACTCAGCCAGTTTATTCCAGGCTACGATATTGTGAAAATCGGCTGCTTCTTTTTTGACGCCTTCTACTGCCCATTCTCTGTTGGTTGCTAAACCAAAACTTGCTACTGGAGTTCCTTGAGGTGTATATCTTAACTCAGGATCTCTGGTTAAATTTCCTATAAGGATAACTTTATTAACGCTTCTTGCTGACATAATTTTCCTCCATTCAGCTTTTTGCTGTAATTAAATACCTAACCAATCCATTTTCCAGATTTAATTTTTTAATAAGGGAATCTAATCTTTCTGAAGGCAACGAAATATTTAATACTTCATAGAAACCTTCAGTCTCTTGTTTTATTTTATAAGCCAGTTTCCTCTTTCCCCAAAAGTCAGTTTTTTCAATTTTACCTCCCAGTGAATCGATAAAACCCCCAATTTTCTTGGATAAATCCTTGGCTTTCTGGTCACCCAAACTGCCTTTTACTAATGTCATTACTTCGTAATTTTGCATATTACTCACCTTAAGCTAGCCTATTATAGCCACTTAAGTTTCGTTCGTCTACCTTTCATATTCTACCCAAAATAGACAAGAACACTAGGGATACTACTATATATGATAGCCGTTTGCAAGATTTTCACGTGTTAATAACGCTACTTTACGGATGTATTTTTTTTAGTAAAATTGAAAAGTTTTAAATTATTTGAGGTTTAGCAGTTACCCCAAAAAGGCGTTGTTTACTTAATTGCAATGAACCATAAACAACCACAACACCCCAATTTTTTCGAGTGGTTTTAAAGCTGTTGTGTAAACTTTAATCTTTGGAATCATAAATTCAACTTCTTTACCTTTAAATTTCTTTTTAAAATTTGTGAAATCTTTCCAGTTTATTGGCGCATTATATCTTGGATCATACATACCATTAAGATCGAAGGTTTTACTCCCTAGTTTTTTCGCTTGTATTATGCCTTCCCAAATAAGGCTGGTGGAAACATTAAGATCTTTTCCCAGTGCTAAAGCAGGAAGAAAAATTCCAAAAGTAGTGGATCTATATTGTAAGAGCATATTAGCTCCAATCAATTGATTATTTTTATAAGCACCTATTAAAATAATGTCTTTCTCAAAAACTGCCCACTTATTCATCCAATCAGATCTTTTAGCATTATAGAGTCTATGCTTTTTACAAAACAACTTTAGAAAAAGGTAAAATTCCTCTATATTCTTTATAGTTCTAATCTCAAAATCAGCTTTTATATTTTTCTTTATTATTTTTTGAGTGGAATGATCAAAACCGGATAAAATTTGTTCTGGCGGTAAGGTTAAATCGATATAAGAAGTTTTTGTGGGACTTAAAAAGAAATCGAAATCATTGAATCCATTTTCATGTAGCTCATTTTCTACATTTTTATAATCCGGATCAGAAGATATAATTGCAGGTTCAACTACCACTAAAAGCGCCTTATGTGCCAGCGCCAAGGTGTCTATAGATAACGGTGTTATATAAGGGGATCCCCGCTGAATTTTTAGTATAGACCCAATCAAAGGAAGCTCCTTTATGAGTACTCTAGTCGATCCAATATTCTCTAAAAACCATCCTTTTTTACAGAAATATTGACAATATTTGAGAGATTGACGATAGTCATCCACGTAAATAGTATACTAGACAAATGAATATAAAGCTTTATTTCTGGTTTTTATTTAAAGAAAAAGTATTGTATGTGGGAAAAGGGTTATACTCCAGCATAAAAGTTACTAAAAAAGGATGCAGATACAACTTATATACCGGAGATAATTTTTTACAGACATCTATACTTAAAAACGATATACCGACAGGATCATTTTTTGATTGGTATTTAATTGCACCCTGGTTTGATAAAAATTTCAACGGAAATATCTCAAACATGGCAGTTCTAGGTCTTGGCGGCGGGTCTCAAGTAAGCTTGTACAATTCTGTGTACAGCGTTAAGCACATTACCGGTGTGGAACTTGATCCAAAAATTATTGAAGTAGCAAACAAATATTTCGATTTATGCGCTTACAAAAACCTGAATATTGTAAATTCAGATGCATTTGAATTTCTAAAAAACTCGCAAGAAAAATTTAATCTTATTATCGTAGACACTTTTAAGAAAGACATGTTCGAAATAAATAATCAGTCCCTAAAATTTATTGAAACTGCTAGAAATTGCTTATCAACTAATGGAATACTCTTCATAAATAAATTACGAAGCGATGGAAGTAATAGCGATCTAGAGATAAGTCTTCAGTCATATTTTTCTTTTGTCTACAAATTTAATGTCTTTGAGACAAGCTTTTACATTGCAACTTCGTCTGCCACTGCTGTCAGAAATACTGATGAATTAATATCTTCTGCGATAGATTATTCAAAAAAATTGCTTTTCTTCAAAAAATTAAGAAAATTAGAGCTTAATCTATTAGCTACTAAACATTAAACCTAAACTCAACCACATCGCCATCCTGCATAACATATTCTTTACCTTCCATATACAAGGAATCAAGTTCGTTAGCATTTTCAAATAGCATACTTCGACCAAAACAGATAAAAAAATTAGCTGAAATACTCTATATAGCTTGGGTCTTTAGATTTTTAGGTCAATTGTCGACAAATAAACCTAGGAGAATGCTTCGGTATGATTAGATTTAAAACTTGAATTGTCTAAAATGAGTTCGGATAGATGTTTCCATTGATAAACCGGGTAAGAATCAAGCATAGAAAATGCCATTAAACCGGACTCGTAATGGTCATTAAAACCATGTCCTTTATAAAATTCCTGAAGCTTTTCAATTGCATAAGCTGCATCATAAACCAATCGTACATATTCATGCCTAACAGAAATACTATTCTCATCGTTAGGAACATTTGGTTCCCAGCCTTCAGGACGAATTAATTTATACAGTTTTTCAACGGTCCTCGTTATCCGAGAATCCTTTGATCCTGATAAAATATTTTCAAAGTCATAGATATCCCCTGCTTCCAAAAGGGGTTTAATGTAATCTGTAACAAAGGTTTTGCCTTCTAAATATGCCTCAGTCGCAAAAGCAAATAGTTCAGTTTTAAGTGATTGAAAGCTTTCTTTTGATAAAGAAACTCTACGACTTTCTCCTTGAAATAAATCATATCCAGCTTCACTAAAACTTGGTGGGTCTAACTTTTGTTCCAACTCAACGGAATAAATCTGCAACGAGTCATCATATACATGACGTCGTTCATGTTCATATGTGAGCTTATCAATAGACACTATACTAGATTCCTCTTGAAGTTGTCCTACCAAAAATATACATTGCACATCTTCAACTGACTCCTGCGCTACATGTCTTCTGCCAAAGGGAGATATTTTTGGCCTTTGTTGAAAGCCTGAGACAGCACCCTTTGATGTTCTTTTCCCTCCTATCAATGAGTGCAACTTGTTGAGTTCTTCCAAAGAATCCACACAAAAAACTATTGAAGAATCCGATTCGAAAAAATGAAGGCAGCCGTCATAATTTGCCAGAGTATATAATGTACCAAATAGCCTTTTTGCAACTTCTGCATTAAGTTCACTCGGGGTGATCTTTCGATCCTCCAATAATAAGTTTATGTCAGCCTCATTGGTAGCTATAAATTGTCGTTTACCAAGAATCGTAGTTTTAAGCTTTTTCTCTAATACCGGATATATCTCATCTTGAGGGGTTTCTGCAACCTCTTGAAATGTATTAATTGTAAGACCTACTACATCTGCGGTTTCCTTGAAAGTTTTCTCAGGTAATGAACCAAGCTTGCAAACTAAAGTGTCCTTATCTCTTTCAACAATTCTAT
Organism: uncultured Candidatus Saccharibacteria bacterium; assembly: GCA_964590955.1. GTDB lineage: Bacteria > Patescibacteriota > WWE3 > UBA101185 > UBA10185 > CAZPYT01. The sequence continues at coordinate 43,960 of CAZPYT010000001.1, forward strand.
CGGAATCTTTTAGAATCATATCAAAAGCTCTTTCTGAATAAAGCTTTACTGCAGCTACAGCCTCAAGATCGGCAACAAATCTTTTCATTTTTTCTGATTCGTTATTAGATTCCGGACTATAATCATGTGTTTCGGTATTACTTACCATATCTTAATAATAAACTAAGTTAGAATAAAAATCCCTGGCACAATATTAAGAACAAAATTAAACATTAAACCTAAACTCAACCACATCGCCATCCTGCATAACATATTCTTTACCTTCCATTCGCAATTTACCTAGCTCTTTAGCTTTTTTCCATCCGCCTACTTTTATTAGAGTTTCAAAGTCAATTATTTCTGCTTTGATAAATCCTCGCTGAAAATCGGTATGAATTACACCTGCCGCCTCAGGCGCTTTATAATCCTTTTTTATGGTCCATGCGCGAACTTCTTTTGGACCGGCAGTAAGATAAGTCTGCAAACCTAATAAATCATAACATTTTCTAATAACCAGATTTAATCCAGGCTCCTTTATACCAACTTCTTTGAGGTATTCCACTCTTTCTTCTTCAGAAAATGAAATCAAATCGGCCTCAACTTTCGCTGAGATTTTTATCAACTCATATTCCCCTACTTTTGTAATTACATTAGATTCAGCCAGCTCACTTTCATCCACATTTAAAACGTATAAAACCGGTTTTGCAGTCAAAAGCCCCATTTCTTTTAAAATAAGCTGCTCATCATCTGATGGAACTACATCACGGGCACCTCTCCCCTGTTCTAAAGCTGCTTTAACTTTCGATAAAAAGGCGTGTTCTTCTTTAAACTTTCTGGATTCGAGCCGTTTTTCAACAGTTTGTAAATCCGACAAGGCTAATTCTGCATTAATAAGTTCAATATCGCTTTGCGGATCAACAGCACCGGCGCGTATAACATTTTCATCAGAAAAACCTCTTACAACCTGTAAAATTGCATCAGTTTCTCTGATGTGCGCTAAGAACTGATTACCCAAACCCTCACCCTCAGAAGCACCTTTCACCAGACCTGCAATATCATAAAATTTTATAAAAGCAGGAATAATCTTTGGCTGTGAAAATGTGGGCTTTTCTTTTTCTTGCGGACTTGTTTCTGACAAAATTAAATCATAAAGCTTTTGCAAACGTTCATCAGGAACATCCACCACACCCATATTGGGATCAATTGTGGCAAATGGATAATTTGCCGACAATGCTGCTTGTTTTTTTAATAACGCATTAAATAGTGTTGATTTGCCGACGTTCGGTAGGCCGACTATTCCTATTGATAGAGTGTACTTCGACATAAGATTCCTCTCTGACTGGCAGATAGCCATAAACTTGTAACTCTTGCTGATTGGCTACTACCTTGTCTAGAACATTTCGTAGTATCTCTTGTTTTGTCTTAAAACTCAAGGTAGTAAGTACCTTTTGTGCTTGTTTACAAAAGGCATCTATTTGTTGTGGTTCTGGTACATTAACTGTGTTGTCTTTTATCTTTTGGACTTTGTCTCTGATTTGTTTTTGAAGTGCTGTGCGGTTTTCACTTATTTCTTCAGTGCGTTCTTTGAGTTGTGTCTCGTTAATGACACCAGCTCCAAAGGCTTTAACATATCGGTCTTCTTCCTTTTTAATCTTGTCTAACGCGTGCTTGAGTACATCTACAGAATCCTGAGTATCGTTTGTTTTGTCATATTTTGACTCCAACCATTTCTCTGCATACCCTCTAATAAGATCTGAGTTACTCATAAATTGTGAAACTCTTTGCCAAACAAGCTTGTCTACTATTTCAGCACTGATATTTTTCTCATTACAAGTTGCAGGTAGCGGATGGCTGTATATTCTATCGCAGCACCTGTAATACAAATGCTTTCCTTTTTGGACGGCATCCCCCGTTCTAGGTTTACCACAAGTGCAATAAATCATGCTGTTTAGCAAATAGTTATACTTCTTATTTCGTGATCTGTATTTATAGTTTTGGGCTAGTCTAGCTCTAGTCTTTTTGAAAAGGTCATCAGAAATGATTCTAGGTACGGGTATTTCAATCCATTCCTCCTCTGGTCTCATAACCCTGCTTGTCTTTTTAATCTTTTTATATTTGGTGTCCTTGATAGGGTTCTTTGGAACTACAGACTCGCTTTTATTAAAATAGCTCTTGCCAATATAAGTCTCATTTTGGAGCATTCTGGTTATAGTACTGCTGTTCCAAACACCTCTCTTGCTTCGTCTTGGCTTAATTCCTAACTCCATAAGTCCTCTGGCAACTCCCTTGATTGTTTTGCCTTCATAAGCCACCCATTCAAATATCATTTTTACTGTTTCCGCTTCAGACGGGTTTACTTTGTAGTAGCCGTTTTTATCTCCTTGTTTGGGGATGTAATTGTATCCGTAAGGAGCCATTGTACCAACTACATGTCCACTTCTGGCTTTGTGAAGTTTTCCTCTCCTCATACGCTCCGCAATCTTAAGTCTTTCGTACTCTGCAAATAAACCCTTTACGCCTTGTAGGATCTTTTCCTCACCATTTTGTGGTCTTGAGGAGGTACAAAATAATACTTTTAGTCCTTTTTCCTCAAGTTCATCAATAACAAATTCCTGATACGAATAGCGTCTGGCAATTCTGTCTTGGTCATATGCCATAACACCTTCCCAAATGTTTTTATCAGCGTCATCTCTGAGTCTGTCTAATGCAGGTCTTGCCAACATATCACCGGACCAACCATCATCAAGATACTCCTGAACAATAATATGGCCTGCAGCTTCAGCCTTTAGTTTAATGTCCTCAATCTGGGAATCAATGGTCCCTTCGTTTTCTTGGCGTTGCGTTGAAACTCTTGCGTATAAAGCTAATAACATTACTGCTTCTCCTCCTTGGTTCCTTCTCTGTCTTTAAGAAACTTTTCAAAATCACTCTTTTTTACTCTGTAACTTTTACCGATATACATAGCAGGTAGTTTTTTGCCTTTAATCCAACGTCTTACAGTAACAATGTTTACTTTTAATAACTCGGCTATTTCTTCTGTGGTTAGATATTCGTTCATAAGTTAAATATAGACTAAATTACAATACATTACAATAGATTACATTTTGTATTTATATCCACTTTCCCTTTCTGCCATTTCTATCAATGACTTAAATTGCTCTGTTACAAACTTTTCGTCAGGTTCGGGATTAACAATTATCTGGTATTTGTCTTCATTTTTTATATTGGGTATATCCTCAGTTGAGAAAAAGTTCAAAATACTCTTGGTGTTATTTAATAAACTGTCCATCACTTCTTTTGGTCTTTTAATTGATTCCTTTGCCTTGTCAGCAACAAATGTGTCTATCTCTATTTTGTCGTCAAAAAGCTCTCTCTGGACCTTTTTAAGCACATCCCAGATATTTATAGCCTGTTGTGTACAATCATTAGTCCACACGACTAAGGTTTGAAGCATATGATCAAACAACTCATCAAAGGTAATTAACTTTTTGTTAACATCAAAATCCAAGGACAAATCCTTCTGCATACTGTCTATCATGTCTTTTCTACGGTGCTCGCCCCAACATACACCTTTGTCTTTGGAGGACATGTTGGCAGCCATCCCCTGTGCGATTGCTACCTCGCCTTCATAAAACTCAACCAGCTTGCCTTTGTCATCAATCATTTCGTTATAACCAGTATCCAGCTTTTTATCATAGTTGTACCAACTCTCCCCTACGATTGCTCTTGTACCAATGTACTCGTCACCACTGTGATACCAGCCTGTTTTATCTTTTACTTTAGTTTCCTTTAGCTCCCCGGACTTTATAGCACTTTCAATTTTTTCCGCAGCTTCTTGAATGTATTTATCAAAAGTTTCCTCAAGTTTCTTATCATCGCTAAACACATTATCAACCATATAGTAGGCATTTTCAGGGACTAGCTTTTCTTTTTTGAGTCTATAAAAGGCGTCGTATTCCGCTATGGATTCAACAGGTAATTGCTCTGCAAACATCTTTTCCCGACACTTCAAATAAAGTTCATCAAATTGCACTTGTGTAAGGTATCTGGGCAGCATGTTCATAAATCTGGAGGTTATATACTTAAAACAGTTGTCATACATTACCTGTTTTATTGCCTCAAGCTTCCAGGCATAAATTTCCAGGTTCATAACATTGGTCTGCAAATCCAACGAGTAAAAACCACAGTTGCGCCACATATCGTGATAAAAAATGTATTCTTGCCTTCTGTAGGTATCGCTGTAAGTAATAGTGGAACTTATGGTTTTGACCTCATCACTGTAATCTTTCTTTTCTTTTTCACCACGGATATGGTAATCAACAACTAATAGCGCAGCTTCTTTACCAGATAATGTCTTTGCCAATGAAGATAGTTTTGATGGAGTTAAATCTTTGGGCATTACTTTTGCCTCCTCTCCAAAATCAACCTATCGATGGTTTCTAATTTGTCTGAAATAGAGGTCATTTCATAGGCTTTTAACAAATGGCTGCAAAGAAACCCAATTGTATTAGCAGGATTACTTACAGGCAGTTCACCGGACCTTACCAAGTTAATTGTTTCTTCCAGCACAGAAATAACATCGTCGGGAGTGCGTATCGGGACAACAGGAAGGTTAAGTTTTACCCTTTTTAGAGCTTTACCACCTTTGACTACTGCTTTCTGCTTCTCGCCTTTATTTTTTGGATCGTGGGAAAAACAATAGTTACTTCCCTTTAATGCAAAGGAATTACACTGTTCTTTAGTTTCTTTATTTATATATTGACACTGTTTTTGCATAATTTTCCAAGCTTTGCTTAGGGGGTATCCCCCAACTTATTACTTTGTCCCGATGTACCGCTGTCATCTGAACCTATGTTGTGTATATCCACACTATTCAACAAATTTGCATAGTCTTCGAGTGTATTCAACGTCTGTTCTGCCTCCGTCGGGACATCGGTACTACCTCTTTTATCCTCTAAAACAGGCACTTCTTCCTTTAGTTCCGCTATATCTACAATTTCACCTGTAATTGGATTGTATGGTTGCGTATCTCCAAGCCAATTTGGTTCTATATCATAAAGTTCTTTAACACTTGGCAGTATTTGTTGGGACGGAAGTTCTTTATCCACCACTGTGTACAGTGCTGCTTTACTGCCGGAGTGGTCTTCAACCTTTTTGAAATAACCTTTTTTGAAAGCTAATTTGAACCACTTATGTGCAGTGTCATAATCCCAACCTATCTCATCAGCTAAGGTTCTAATGCTAAAACCATTCGTATCCCTATCAGGAATGCCCTTTGCAGCAGCAATAAGGCTCTCACTTTTTGGTGCGAGTGAATAAATTGTTTTCTGTAAGGTCTCTTCAAGCAATATCTTGGCAATATAAAAATCAACCAGACTCGCCTGGATGTACTTAATTCCATCATTTTCCACCATTTTCCTTTGTTCCTGGTGTATCAAAGAGATAACAGAAATAATAGCTAATAGCTTGCCGTAGTCACGCCTTACCCTTACCGGCTTCTTTGGAAAGATGGACCTAATTTCTTCTACAAATGGAATTAACACCGGCAATGGCTCTATTACCCTCTGAACATTAACCCACTTAGTAATAAAATCATCTTTGACTGCCCTCACTCCCCTGTATTTGGCGTCTGTCATCTCAAAGGTTCGTGAGGTTTGGTCCGAGGTTTCATCTGGATAAACAGATATGTTTCTGGTTTCATTTTCTTGGTGGATACTTGCATCGGTTGTGGTTGTAATAAATCCAACAGGCCCGTTTACTTCCTTTTCTTTAGTTATAAATTGACCGGACTCAGGATCCTTTACTGTAACCTGAATCTTGAGCTTTTTCTCGGATTGGAGCGATCTGATACTGTAATCTGCCTTCTCGCCACCATGTTTTTCAAAGATTATGATTATTTTATGGGCAAAATGGTCTTCGGGTGCATAGTAAAAAGATTGGGCTGTAGCGTCTGTAATGTCTATATAAGAATCTTTAGGAAATAGCTTTAGAGCCTGCTGCACTACATAGCTTTTTCCTACACTGCTTTCCCCTTTAACAACAACAGATAGTGGATCATCCGTCTTACCAGAACTTAGCACCAAGTAGTGTATCAGAGCGGTCTTTTCCTCCCCTGCTACACCTAGTTTCTTGATTGCTTGCAGTATTTCATATACTAGTTTTGGATTTTGCAGACACTCTTTTGCATCGGCTACTTCATTATCAGATAATTCTACTTTTTCTGCTTGCTCTTGGTCACTTATTATCTCTTTATTCACCTGTTCTATGACTTCAGTAAGCTGGACTAATTCGTTACTCAATGTTGTTTTCTGTTCTTTATCCAAGCTCTTTGCCGAATTAGTAAAAGTGGTTCTAGCCTTGGCTGAATTGAGAGAAAAAACATCCCGGTTAACTAATTTTGTACCCAAATATAGACTAAGGTCTGTTTTACTCCTAGAGGGTTTAATTACATAAATAAAGCTATCACTAGTAATCTTTAGCTTAGTTAAATCTGAGAAATCTATCTTAAAATCTAGTACATTTCTGGTTGTCGTTTCTACCACATAGGGTTTTGCTGCATCTAACAACTTTTGAAAATCTTCCTTACCCTTTTTTAGCTCGCAAAAATAGTCTGTTATATCAATCTTTTCGCCACCGTTTCTTTTAGGTAGTTCAATAATATAAGCCTTTTCCTTTAAGTACCTGGCAGCATTTAACGCTCCCTCCCTACCCGCTTCGTCTGAGTCATAACAAATATAAACCTTTTTCACATTCTTAAACTCATCTACCCACTCAGGCTTGAAAGTATTTGCCCCGGCTGTTCCTGTAACCGCAGGGAAGCCATTTTGATAGGCAATCATACAGTCAAACTCGCCTTCACATAGAACAACGAAGTCCTTTGGCTCCTGCAAAACTTGTATATTAAAAATAGCAGCCTTACCACCCGACTCATTCCACATTTTATTGCCTGTAGAGCGCGCAGGATCCCTTCTGTGACGTATATTTACAAGGTTGCCCTCTTTATCAAATACTGGGAAAACAATGCTCTTGCCGTCCCAACCAACCTTAAATTCCTCCAGGGTTTCAACATCTAGACCCCTTTCATCACTTTTAAGATACTCAAAAATCCTGTCTATTAGGTTCAGGTGATATTCTTCTACGTCATCTATTGTTTTTTGCAGTTTTGGAGCATTAGTTACAATTTCTGCAGTGTGTTGGACACTTGATATAGCTTCTAAGGACACCTTTTCGGTCTCACCAAGGTGTTCCAACAAGTTATACCAACTACCTCTTACTCCACACCTATGGCATAACCAGCAACCCTTTTCATTATTTATATAAAGGTGGTTCTTTTTATCGTCACAAAAAAGACACTGAGTCATTACCTCGGTTTTGTCTCCGCTGAGCTTAAATGGTATATTTATGGTGCTTAAATACGCTTCTGCGTTTTGATACTTTTTCATATTGATATTGGAGGGAAGCTGCGCACACTCCCCTCCCCTTGTTAACTCTTGGCTGGTAAAACCTTACTTATATCCTGCCAGCCTTCAGATCCTGCCTTATCCTCAATTAGGATCTGGCATTCTGTGCCGATTAAGTCTTCCAGCACAATCTGTTCGCCTTTCTCAGGCTCCGAACCTCTTAGTCCGGTAACTACCTTCCATAGCTTTGAGGTTGTCTCTGTGGTTTTCCCTTTGGTTAATTTTTTACTTGCTACAAGGGACCTGAGAGTTCCTTTGTACTCTCCAGAGGTTATCTCAAATTCCATACGGATATAGTCACCATATTGAGGATTCTCCCGCTCTTCCCAACTAACTAGCTTGGCTTTATACATACCAACCTCGATAGGTTCAGGAACAGCAGCTTCCTGGGCAATAAGTATGCCCTGCTTCTGGTTTGTCATAGGTCTTAAACACCTCCTTTAGTAGACAATTTATTACTGCTTAACATAGCTAAATTTCCAATTTCGGATGGTTTTGAAACTTTGATAGTTTCTTCAAACAAAAGGCGGAATGCTTCTTCTAGTTTCTGCTCCAAAGCGTCTGTTTTTACCGGCTGGAATGTGACTTTCATCTTCTTAGCTGACATGTCTATTCCTCTCTGAAAAAATCCGTGCCTTAATTTCTTTCAACGTATAAAAATAACGCTTTGGGGAACACGAAATACTATCAGACCAAAATCCTTGTATTACATCGTCCATACCGGAATCACGGTTAAATACAAACGCAAGCTTTCTATCACTTATTTTTCTAAGTTCAAATATTGGATATCCAAAACACACGAGGGTTGTGGCAAGTGCCAACTCCTGAGTTTCAAAGGTATTCACTTCGGTTAATTGTTCTACTTTTCGCATAATACAAGTTAGTAACTTTGTACTATGTAAATTCAACCATGCTTATAGTGGGGCGCACAAAGGACTCTTTAGGTACCAAGATTGGGGGTACATTTTTTATTAAATAGGGGTAATTTTATTGCTTTGAGGGTACAATTTTCAAGAAAAATCCTTTGCCGGTCCACTCAAAAATGTTATCTTCAGGATTTTTTTCCATATTAATTCCAAAACTACTGCGAATTCCTTTGATTGCTCTTCTTATGAATGATTTCATTTCCTTCTCATTAGATGGTAAATCGTCTATTCCCTTATCAAAATCGTCATAAGTAACCAATTCGCCCTTAGCCAGTAGCAACATTTTCAAGACGTTGTAGGGAGCCTTTGAGGTGTAAAACTTTTTTATAAACTTACCATCCCGCCAACAACGACCGTTAGTCCCATCAAGTTTTATTCCCCCATACTCAACAAACATTTCTTCCTCAACCGGGGACTGTATTTCTTTAGGTTGCTTCCTTTGCTTTTCCATACGCTCACGCCACAGATTCGCCTCAAATAATCTAGCAGCAACACTATCAAAATCTTTCGTATAATTGTCTGGGTAACTTACTTTTTTATGTGGCAAAATACTTACCCTAACACTATAGTTATTAAAAAAATGCTCAATTCGAATTATTCCAGTTTTCTCCATAGATAGTATTACTTCAACAAAATTAGTCTGGGAGTGGACCAATTTATAACCAGCAGATTTTTTTTTAAAGTCTTCGGTCCATAAGTCACCAGCATTTAGGGAAATGTTTTTGGATCCGTGAATGTTAGCTAATCTTCCTAAAGTCCTTTTAACAGCACGAACTTGATTAGCATATGCCAAGTTATTTTTTGCACTCTTTTCAACCACTTCACCTCTAATAAAATCCGCAATATAACTATCTAAATACTCTTTTACTTTTGCTCTATCAACATTTATATCAAAGGCAATGTACTCATCTGCAAATCTTCCTGCTTTGCCATAAAGAGTTTTCCAGTCCGCAAAATTTAATGATTTCTTTCCAGATATTTTCTTATATAACTCTTCAGAAATACCAAAATACTCATAGGTTACTGTCCGTTTAGGTCCATAAGAGCCTACACTTACAGCTTCATTAGCTTTTTGTTGCTCTATTTTCTTTTTTATTTCTAGATATTTGTTATCTACCCTTATATTTGAGATAGAAATAATTCCTTGAGTTGAAAGAGCTATCAATAAATTTAGAACATCTTTCCCATAGCTACATTCACTAAAATCAGTAAGCTTAAGACCTTCCACACTGCGATTGCTCTCAGTAAGTCTATATAGTTTATAGTGCAGCAATAGATTTGCTGTATCTTCGAAATATCTCATTTTAATAATCCTTAACTTCGTTTAATACAAAAAACGCCCAACACAAAACAAAGGTCGGGCAGTACAAAGGCAGGCTATGCTTGGTTGAGCTAACCTGACTTATATATACCACGAGCACTTAAACAGTACAAGTGATAACAATAGAAAACAAAAAACCCCTTACAAAAGTATATGAGGACCTACCTTCCTCTCTCCTTTCTAAGGGGTTTATTGCTCTAGATTATTTCTCCATTTCGTCTTGCCATAGCAATATGGAAGACTCATCAGTTCCGCTAAGCGGAAGATGGAGCGCTGGGGGAAGGCTGGATAACAATTAAGTTATTCATTCCTTCCGCCCAGCGGTTCCGAGATTTCTTGCTTTGTTAGCTAATTGATTTCAGAACTAAATTTGGTTCTTACTTTCTAACGAATACGCTAACATATCCGGAGGAATTATTTAGATACCCTTTTTGTATTCCAGGATAATCTTCACCGCTTCCTCTGGTGTGGGTACTTCTTCGAAGTAAGGCAATCGAGCGCGAAACAGCTTTTCATTGCGGTACACAAAACGCTCTATACCAGCATCCCTAAGTGCCAAAGCTTGGGTTTCAGAAATATCCATTTTTACATTTCGAGATGGATATAGTTTGTTGGTATACAAACGTCGTGCCTTCTCATCCGAGACCGCAACCTCCAAGACCAAAGGTAAAGGTCCTGGATCTTCCAATATCGCCTGTGCTACTTCAGCAGAGATGATTTCAACACGTGCGCCTTGGGGGTGAACTCCTTTTGCTACTAATGTTCCTGCGATCAAGCCTCGGGCTTCTTTAGAAGTAACTTCCTGGCCTGCTCTGAGGATCCATCGATCACCTACAAGATACAATTCAGTTGTGCTTTCCTTGTATTCAAAGGGAAACCCTCCAAAGTAACAATTCAAAACACGCACATTGTGGAGCTCATCAACTTCTAATTCATATCTTGCATAGGCCAGTGCCTGAGCCTCAAAGTGGCGATCACGTGGTGTGAATCGGGATACTTCTTTCACAAGAGGACGAAAAATCGAAGGAAGATGAGAGCCTAAACCTTGCGTAAAGTTAACAGTTAATTTATCCATTTTATTTACCTCCTTAAGGTCTGGGGATGGTACCCCATATTGTTTTTTCACAATTCCGTAGCTAGAACATTTGCGAAATTATTTTAATTGATTTTGCTCCTACTGAACCCAAATAATTAGATGCAATAGTGAGCAAAACCAATCTTCTTTCTATTCTGTTATCAACGTACTTTCTATCAAGTAATTAGGTAGGTTTACTCAATAGCTGGTGTGGGTATGAGAAGGGCAGGTTTATACAACTCATTCCCCACACTCGTTATTGAACAAATTATGTACTTAATCTTTTATTTTTAATTAGGAAGAAAGGAACAATACTTTGAGTAAAGTGTTGGTCTCTCTCCTTTCTTTCCTCATCTGAGCCTTTATATTTTTATAAAAGCTCAGTCAGGAGACCAAAGTAACTTTGATTTAAGTTCTTTGATCGTCTCTCTCCCTTTGTCGTATCCATTAACCTATCTGGCAGGATAACGAAGGGTAGGTCTTCGTAAACACGTTGATGTTTACGACATTTAGCAAGTTTTTAATGTAAATCCGATTTACTTCTCGGTTTAATTGGGCCACTCTCTCATTGTGAGCAGATTCCCTAAGTGTTTGGCTTTATATCGCTTATCTAAATTCAACAAGTGCAAGATATACTTGGACTTGGCTGGTAGGAGCTAATGAACTTAAATCGCTTTGCCATTTAAGTAAACTTATCTGGTTTACTGTTACCTTTTAGATTCTCATTTGGAATCTAGTTTGTTATCTATATTTGGATAACAAAAAAGGCTAAGACCTGGAAAGAATTACTTCTTACCAAATCTCAGCCTTCTTAATACTATTGGCTAGATATATGGTAGGTATCTCTCCTTGCTTTTTCTATGTAGTTTTTAATGTCCTCTCCTTAACTTTCTGGATATATTATATCCTATAGTTGTATACTTGTCAAGTGCTATTGATAACTTTATAAACGGCCATATCTTGCTATTTATATTATCAATATGGTAATACTATACCCCATAGTTTATATTTTGTCAAGAACTATTGACAACCTATATTATCTTGTCTATTATGTATACATGTTCAAAGATGTACTAAAAGATTCAGGTCTAGAAAATAAAGAACCAATTGTTTACGACTCCCTTTTACATTTAGGTGACTCCCCTGCTTCAGAAATTATTAATCACTCAGGACTTAAAAGAGGAATTGTTTATAAGACATTAGATGATCTGGAGGAAAAGGGACTTGTTAAAAAATATCAGAAAAATAAAAAGACTTACTTCAAACCTGAACATCCATACAAGCTTTCAGAAATAGTTGAGTCGGAACTTCAGGAGGCACAAAACCATAAATTAACATTACAGACCTATTTACCCCAAATCCTGTCTACATTTAATGTCACTGAAAACAAGCCGGGAGTGAAGGTATTTGAGGGTATTGAAGGAATAAAAGAGGTATATAAAGATACACTGCTAGAAAAACCAGAGGAGATAATGGGGATACTACAAACATCGGAGGTAGAACCTGCTATTTACAAGTGGTTAACAACACACTATGCCCCACAGAGAGCTAAAGAAGGTATTTGGGCTAAGGTTATTACAACAACAGATAAGAAATTGGAACAGTACATTGATAGAAATGAGGAGGAAAAAAGAGAAACCAGAGTTGTACCTAAAAAGAAGTTCCCTGTGGCAATTGAAATGAACATATACGGAAATAAGGTGGCTTTTATGAACTTCAAAAAAGGAGAAAGTCACATAGGCATAATAATCAATAATAAGCTTATTGCGGACACCATGAGAGCATTATTTTCACTAGCGTGGGAAGATGCAGAACGTTATACAACTACTATCCAGAATGCATAAATACAAGCTTTCCGTCCCTTACTTCAAACCTAATGGGTTGTAACGAACCATCTTTAGCTTGCTCTCTAAATCTTCCTATACCTGCTTCTAAATCAGTTGTATGGGCAAAAGGTATACCTAAAGGCACTCCCCAAGCATCAACCTGTTTATTATAATCAACACCTGGATGGTATAAACCTATGCCATACAGCATTTCTAACATTTCCCTTGTGGGTATCTTTGAAATATCAAAATCCGGATCCTTTTCTATTTTATAGTAAGAATTATCAAATAAACCCTCCTTACCAACAGGTACAGTATCTAGTTTTTCAACCTTAAAACCAAATAACTTAGCGTAGGATTCAAATTGAAACTGGGTCATGGCCATTCTATTGAACTTATGAGCTTCATCTGGGCCATCATATATATTCTTTGCTCTATTAGGTAAAACTCCAATTGACTGTAAATGCATGGCATATTCTCTAGCATTTTGGCTATATTCATCATCAGCATTATCTATATCCTCTGGTACTTCGGGTATATCAATAATCCCCATTCCCTCATCTTGCAAAACCCTGTGCATCTCATCAAAAAATCTAGCCATCTTTTCTGGAGAGTTATTATGCAAAATAGTTCTACCTAAACAGAACATTACCTGAGGGTTATCTGGTGTCACTTCACTAGCTTTAGGTAAAGGCATATTATGCCAATCTGCCTGTACAACATCTAAATCAGGTGCTTCTTCTTTTATTTGCAGTACATGCTTTCCTTCATATTCATAAGCTGTCACATCAAATCCTTCTTGATTCAACGAAATCGAATGCCTACCTGTTCCTGCACCTACATCAGCAATATGTACTTGTTCAACAGGGATACCTCTTTTCTCAGCGTATTCAGCTACAATACCTTGGATTCTGACAGCTTCTTCATGGGTTAAATCCTCATTATTTAGTGCATACTCTCTAAATTCAATGGCTTGATATACCGCTGTAAGAGTTGTCATCACCATTGCACCGTTTTCTCCCTGAATTGTTTTAACAAGATCCTCAATATCTACATTGTCATCCACGTAGGGCAATAGGTCTTCAATTGTCGAGACCACACCAAATACGTTCATATGCTCAACGCCAAGTCTTAATCGCTCTTCTGCTGACAATTCAGTCTCAAAAAGTATACTAGTGGCAATCGATTGCTCATTTGCTGAAGCTAGCGATTCCATCATATGTCTGATAGCAACAGTATCTTCGCTTGTACCGGCTTCACTTAGCCCTATAAAGGCTTGCTCTATATAGGGCTGTATCCTGTCTTTATAAGCATTGTATTCTGCACGTGCTTGCGGGTCTGTTCCTAAACCCAAACCCTGCTCTCGTAACAAACTCTGGGCAAGAAATTCACCCATTGCAATTCTACTTTCCACATCATCAGATTCCAGAACATCAATGATAATGCCACTATCGTGTGCTTCCCTACCGTGCAGATCTCTTAGTCCTAAAGCTCTCTCAATATTGCCTGCCTGTCTTTGATCGCCATTCTTCCACCTAGCTAACACATCAGGTAAGTTTTCCCTTTCATTACTATAATCTCGCTCAACAATAGAAGGTGGCGGGGGTAATCTAGAACCTCGACGTTCACCCCCATTACTTGATGGCTTAGATGGCATATCTTCAATTTCCTGTTCTAGTACTTCAAATGGAGTACTAAACTTTTCTGACATAATCTAATTTTAAGGTATATATGGAAATGTAACAATTAATAGGTTCTCATGGGTACCTTACTACTTGTGATACGGCCTTTATTATCCCGTTCTACAATCACTCGTTCCTTCAAAGGCTTCGGAAGTTTAATCGTAAAATGAAACGGAACTTTCTTAACATTATCCCCCACCCCACTAAATAATCTGCGAACAAGGCTCAGTTGATCCCTATTGATAAAGACATATGTGAATTATATTAGTTTGAATAATTAAAACAAGAAAATTGAAATGTCCCCTAAAAAAACAAGCATTTAGAGGACATTAATAAAGTCTAGTGTGTCACTTTACGACGCTGTGTTTCCTGGAAAGTTGCGATTATCCATGATTTCGGACCTGGTTCAAATATTCCACCGGTATCGTGACATTTCAGCAATCTCAGCAGGATAGCGTGAAACATCCAATATTTTTTATCTTGACTATTCAGAAGATATCGGATACTTTCTCGAGAAACAATTTCAGGTAATTCAGCAAGAAGTTCATTGCGAAACTTCATCATTTCATCCCAAACACCGCCGCCCATGCTGTACGTTGCAGGTACTTTTGTTTCAGGTTGATTCCTTGTCCAACCGAGTAAATCTGCAACACTATCGCCTTCGCCTTCAATCAACCTAATTATTTCAGCTTTGGTTTTTGATGCATTATCGGGCATCTTATCATCTCCAGTTTTCAAAAGAATAATTCTAGCCAACGTACCGTCTCTAAAGACAATAGTGGCTGCCAATAGTTGATCAGTGAGATATTCAACTGACCAATCACCAATAATCTCTCCATGACGTGCAACTTCATGAGTTGCCGGCTGAAGTCGATTCTTGATGACTCCCCTATCTCCGCCAAAAGCGTCATATACGAACATGTGCACAAACGAGTCATGCCCTGATCGTTGTTGACAAGCGGCGATCCATTCACGCAAGCTCATCGTTGGATCAGAAGCGTGTCGTACAAGGAAAGAGTCAAGCTCAGCCCTTGTTTGCGGAAGTACAGACATTATCACTCCTTTTAAGCGTTTTTTCTAAGAACAACCTCAATTAGTTTGATGAATTGTAGCATAACCACAATAAAC
>CAZPYT010000002.1:0-52072 GCA_964590955.1 uncultured Candidatus Saccharibacteria bacterium
CATCATTGTCCATAAAATAAACATTTTGGGCGGGAAAAATCGAGCAGAAAAACTCTTTGTACAAGAGGGGTCAGAGTATATGGGTATTAGTGACTCCCAAAACCCATTACTCTACCGCTATTTTACTATTTTTATGTGTAAACTTCACCGTTATATTTCGTGAGTTACTTTGCCCCTCGTGGGCTCTCTTATCAAAATATCCCTTGACCATAAATGCTATTTCCAACGCTCGAAATCTTGTTGTCCAATCAGGCTCTTTCAACTTAGTGCCTTTTATTGTTTTGGTCGCGTCCAATGCCTTTTTCAGTTGTTTTATAAGTTCCTCATCCGAAAAGTAAAAGGAATCCATGTAAGCCCTTATACGAGGGTTTCTCATATTCTGATAAGCAATGCTTGAAGCCACATGGCTACTGTTTGCACCTTCCGTTATTTTATACGCGGTAAGTGCTGCTTTCATGGGTTCTCTTGTTTTCACCAGTTCTTCTACGAACACACGCTGCTTAACGGTTAGAGACGGTTTCATAAGGAAAAAATAGCACAAAAACCCACAAATCTGTACCAATCAATCAAGTAATATCAGGCAATGCTCTTATAACCCCATGTCCTATAGTCTTTGACTGAAGTGACTTTTTAGCGTATAATTAGACCATCAGTAATAATCAAACCACCTTGTTATCACTCAAATCCATGGAGGAAGAAATGAAAGCGTTAGGATTGATTCAATTCGTTGCTGAAACCTTAGTGGCGGGCATTTTCAAGCTCCTGCTCAAGGCAACCAAGACTCGCTCATGGGTCGTCAATAAAATCGAACTTTGGAGCGATGCAAACAGGTTCCCTGGAATCCGCTATGGTGTTTCTGCTACCTTGCAAGATGCTTTTGCCAAGGTCTCAGGCGGGAAAATCTGCGGGTATTGCCAATGGAACATCAAGCCTGGTGAACGGCACGGGTACTGTGAGGTTGTATTGAAGGTTCAGGGTATGGGCGAAGACGAACTTCTCAGAACCTGGAAAGCCTTGAAGCAATACGACCCCAAGGAACTCTACGACCGCGAAACAGGCGTCACTATGGAAACCTGGGCTGAAACCATCTACTCCGAGGTTTCAAGACGAGGCCTGGACTGGCGAGCATATGAAGATGAAGCCCCCGCACCAGCCGACTGCCTTGCTGCTTATTAGCAAATCTACAGTCATCAGTATCTCAAGGGATAAGCATTTGTATAAAAATGCCGATGTTTATCCCCTAACTCAAATCTATTTTGGATTTTACAAATAGGTTTAAGTTAGGGTAATATCCCACCACAACAAATCTTTGTGGAATAATCAATCATCATCAAAAAGGAGATGAAGCGATGGCAGAAGACCCGAAAAAGAAAGTGGTGGTCTGGAAGTTCAAGAACCCCCTGTCCCGACGAAACAAAGATTTCAACCAGGCTGTACGAGTGGGCGAAGCCGACTCGCACGAGAAACTGGTGGAAATGTCTGGCGGCGGATACCTGGGCTATACTGACCCCGAAACTGGTGAGTGGCTGAGCTATGCTCAAGCTGAAAAACGGTTTGGTGAAGAACCCTGGGCAAGCATGTAGGAGGTTATAGTGGATACAAACACTTTCAGAACCTACGCTGGTTTAATTGTCCGTGCTATTAAAGCTGCGGATGAAAAGACAGGCAAAATCGCCGAAGAATATGTCGAAGCGGTGATTGCCAAAAAAGAAGGGAAAAAGACCCGCGAGGAAGTACAAACCATCCTTGATAAGTTTCCTCACACTAACGAAGTGTCGGATGGAGTGTCTTCCCTGGTCGCTAACCTATTCACCCTGGTGTTCGCATACGAAACGCCACAATAAGACAAGGAGAGTGGAAAATGCCGTTCGTAACTGTAAAAGGTGCCCCAAGGGACACCCCGCAAGAAGTTTTTGATGCTGTCGTTCAAGGTGTCAAAGCAGAAGTAGCGAAAGTCATGGGCACGAAGCCTGACTGGTTCGATGTTTACTTCCCTGCCGACCTGTCCCGCGCGGAACATGAAACCCTCTATGTGTCCATCGACACAGGTTTGTTCTTCGGAAAGGAGGGTATGGACGAGTTAGCCAAGAACACCACCCAAGCTCTCGCCCAAGTCGTCTGGGATGCCTTCAAAGGTCGCTATGCCGTCGAAGTGTTCGTCAACAACCTGAACATCGGCTGGCGTTCGTTGAAGCATCGTGGCGAATACAATTAAATAACTGGCTTTTTTGAACATTGCCAATGAGGCACTCTTAGTTGAACAAACTCGGAGTGCTTTTTCTTTTTATATAGATATAGGGGTTATTTTATATGTTGTCATCACCGTATATACTCTAACCATAGAATCAATCAAAGAGTTCCATTGAACACTCATTTGGTGCGCCAAAAATTTGGGGATACAAGCAGTAAGCTTTCTAGTGTAACAAAGACTTTTTAACCAGCATAAAGACTCTCTTACTGACCTGAGCTATTGAACCGTTTCCATCTACAACATGCCAATTATACTTATCTGCTAAATACTTGTATTCAATTCTGTTTTTTTGCCATATTATATCTCCGGCTTCTTCATAGATATTTCCTTTTTCAATAGAATTCACAAATCTATTTCCGTCTAAAAGAATAGAAATAGTTGGCTCTACTAGCCCAAAGTTGATGTTTTCCAGTTCTTTTAGTGCTAATCCCCATGTTAATCCCCAGGCAAGTCCTGTTCCTACGTAGCCCTCAGAAATGACATCGATTCCTTTTTCCAGCAAATTTGTCAGAGTATTTTGGAAATCAATCCTGTTTTTTGCATATAGTTTTTGAAACTCAAATGATTTTGGATCTATTTTATATATGTTAGCCCTATGTAGAATGTCATAAATCATTGGCCCTGTAGGTTCAATATTGTACATAGGATATTTAAGCACTGTAAAAGACTGATGTCCGGTTTTTGCAATTTCCTCTACCAGTTTCATAATTTGTGTTGTCTTACCAACATTATTAGCACCATAAAAAACAATAAACACTCCTTTTCTTTTTTGATAGGTTGTTTGTACGGAGCTTTTTGAATTATCCAGGTAATAGCCTACCTTAGGCTTGGTTTTCAACAACCCTCTATCTGCCCCTAATGATTTTCTTAATCGACTGACAATCTGGTCTATTGCCTCATTTGAAATGCCATTCTTATTATCATCCGGATATAAGTAAGAAATGATTTCATCTCTGGTGACGATAGCCCCTTTTTTTTCATGAAGCAGCTCTATTAAAAGATATTCAGATTTTGTAATTTTCTTTTTTAAGCTCTCTAGGTCAATCATAGATAATTTGCCTTTTTTGGAGATGAAAACGGGTAGGTAAAAGAGATATTACACCCAAATGTTTTTGTAAGCAAAATATCAGCTTTTTGAGTTTTATATATCAATTATTTTCCCTCACCTTTTTATATTGTTATTTCAACTAAGAAAGGAGTTGAAATGTATATAGCTTTTGAAGGAATTGTCGGAGTAGGAAAGTCCACTCAGGCTGAGATGTTAGCTACCTATCTAACGGAGAAATATCCAAAGAGAGAGGTACTGCTGACTCGTGAGCCCGGCGGAGATGAGATCGCAGAAAAAATAAGGGTATTGGTTCAGGGGACAAACTTTAATGTTGACATGAAAGCTGTTTGTGAGGCGTATTTATATGCTGCGGCCAGGGCTCAAAGTCTTAGAACTATAGTACAGCCATGTTTGCGCAGAGGAGGTATAGTCATCGTCGACAGGAGTATTGCCACGAGTTTGGTGTACCAGGGGATTATGCGTGGTGTGGGTATTAACAAGATTATGCGCATAAATAAAGAAGCTCTTGCCGGGTGCTTGCCCAACTATGTTCTACTGTTGGATATGCCCGTAGCTGCAGCTTTACCCAGAGTACATGATCTCGCCGGTGATAAATGGGAATCAAAAGGTTCTGAGTTTTTTAGGCATGCTCGACGCGGTTATAGAAAAGTGGAAATTTATTGGCGTCTGCGGAATTATATGAGTGGATGGAAAACAATAGATGCTCAAGGTACCAAAGATGAAGTGTTTGAGTTAATTTTAACCTCTTTGAATATGAGGAAGTAAACAAAAAAAGTCTCTTGGATTAAATTTCTGAGAGACTTATTTTTTATTTCATGGGAAGCAGTGTTGTTGCATCCGGTCTTTTTGTAGTGAAAACCAATATCAATATCGCTACTATAATCAATACAAAAAATATGACGGTTTGAGTTTTTTTCATAATAAGATTATACATGCTAGAATCTTGAGGCGTAAAATAAGTATTAAAATGCGTACATCCTTTTGTTTACCTGTTTTGGGCCGTTAGCTCAGTTGGCTAGAGCGCTACATTCGCATTGTAGAGGTCAGGGGTTCGACTCCCCTACGGTCCACCATATGCTTAGGTTTTCTACTGTTTTCTTATGATTTTATTTTTTGACCAGGTGTGCTGCAAAATAACCTCGCGCATTAGGAATAATCACTTCCCATCCATTTTTACAAAAAGCGTTTTGTAATGAAAAATTTGTGTAACCATTAGGTAGTAGATCTTCAAATGTGGGGCTTGTTCCGCGCCATATAGTTCCTTTTTGACAAACCCTTGTAACTTCACGAAAATATCTCTCGAAATCGGCACTATCTTTTGGTAACCATGCAGGAAAAGTTTCAACAGATAGCATCCTATCAAAAGTGTTATCGGCAAAGGGCAAATTTCCAAACTCACCCGCCACTGAATCTGCGGAGTTTTGTGGGATTTCCATTTCGTAAAAAGGGTGTTTGTCATTATCGTATCCTTGCAGTAAATATCTAAAATCTAGACTCACACATTTAACCCCTAATCCCGAATACTTTTCATTTATTTGATCTTTTGCTATTCCTTTGCCACTGCCTAAATCTAAAATCTTCGTATTCTCAGAAAAAAATCCTGTAATTCCACCAAAAGGCTCTCCACCTTCTAGGTCCCATTCGTATTTAACGGAGGCTACTCTTTCTGAATTCCCATTATCTGCTGGGATGAATTTACTAATTTTATGAAGAGATTCTAACGAAGTTTTAGCAATGCTGCCTGATTCGACCTTTGGTTTTTTAGTTTGCCAATTCTCGTCAAAAACCATAAACATGTATGTATCCAAGTCCCTCTCTGAGGCTGTTTCTCTTGTATCATAATATCCGTCTGGATGTTCTCTTAGCATAAATTCATTATATCAGTTGAAAGTAGATCGAAATATCGTTGGTTATGGTCCACCAAAAACAGGGTCGTTACCGAATGAAATGAGCTGGCGGTTCTGTTTTTGAAGACCGGCAAGCATGAATCTACGATGTGGGTTCGACATTTGCCGAAGGCAAAAGCAAGCTTTGCTATAAGAGGATCCTTAGGCGTTTAGCCTAGTATTATATTTATAAACTCTGGTAACCATTCTTCGTTTCCGGGATGCATGTTTTCATATGGTAATTCACTTAACTCAAACCATTTTAGTACTTTTATACTATTTTCTTAAGGATTAGGGTTTCCGTTCCATATGTCAATTTGATACACATCAAATAATTCGTGTGTTCCAATATATTTTATAGTTTTTGAATCTACATCAACTCCTATTTCTTCCTTTAATTTTCTACATGCTGCAGCGGGACTTGATTCGCCAGCTTCTATGTATCCACTCACGCCATTCCAAACGAATTGATCATGATATTTTTCATTAATTAACAGAATTTTATTTTTACTATGTAAAAAGCTTAAAACTGCTCTACGCATATTTAACTTCACCAGTGGCCCACTCCAGTCAATTTGGGGTTTTCATACCAATCAGAGTAATTCAATTGGTTTGGAGTTTCTTTAAGTGTGTTTACTCTTTTAATCCAAATATTTATTAGATCGTCTTTATATGTTTGTCCTTTGCGTAGTAAATCCTCCAATAGTTTTAATCTCATTTGGTTTTTACCTTTTATAGTGTCTCCTGCATAAATATACAAAGTTTGAAGGAAAAAGTTTCGTTTTGGGCAATTCGCATCTGCTGCCAAGTCTAGTAATTCTGCCATATAACCTGGTTGAGCAACCATTAGGTTAAAGTCTTGTTCGGGTGCCAATGCATTTTGGTCGTATGCCCATAGCTTAATTTCGTCCGTCGTTGGATTTGCCCAGTCATTAAAGTCATTCATGAAAATATTATACCCTTATTATATGAAGATAGCGTTTATATTGCATTTTGTTAATATTTCAATTATGCATTTATAAATAGGTCGAAATATCGCATGTTATGGTCAACTATTTTCTCAGGTTTTATTCTATTTTCTACTGATTTCTTACTAAACTACAAAAAAATAACCCCCAAGCCAAAAAGATGGTCTGAGGGTTATGGCTTTAGTTTTGAGTGTGGTTTGTATTTCCATTTCTTGTAACACGCACAAGTACCAATGAAGCCAGCACAAGGATACTGCCAAGTATAAACGTAATCTGAGGATTATCATAAACATCAGCAATCCTTCCCATTACAAGTAGTGCACAAGCTCCGCCAAAAGTATGTACAGCACTTATCAGCGAATTTACAGTTGATCTATGCGCGTTTTGTACATGCTCATAAACATGCCCATACAGAACTATACGGATAGCACCGTAGGCAATTTCTAGGATGGTCAGCCCAATAAAGAACATAACCAAGTTTTTAGCTAATCCACTAACCGCTAATCCTATGCATAACACAATCAATACTTTGTAAATTCCTGTTCTATTTCTGGTAAAGATAATGTTGTGGCCCGCGAGTACGCTCCCTATTAAAGCAGGAATAGACATAGCGAGTATTGACCAGCCCCGTAATTGTTCAGGCATGCCTAAATCTTTTACAATCTGCGGCCAATACATAAATACCGATTTGCTCGCAAAACTATACACAACAAGTAACATCATTGCTGAGGTTATTGTTTTGTTAGCAAAGGTCAGCTTTATGATTTCCCGTAAAGTAATATTTTCGTCTTCTTCTTGTTTAGTTATGTCATCATTTGCCGAATACAATGCTAATGCGCTAATGATTGTTGCCCCCAAAAAACAAGTTCCTGATACAAACCACGCACTTTGTATACCATAAATTGCCGAGATATATCCGGCAAGTACCGCTGTTATGATTTGACCGGAATGAAACAGTATTTTTGATTTTCCAATTACCTTACTGGACTCTACTTCACCCAGTTGATTCTGCAACCAGCTTTCCAATGCATCGCTTTTAAGTGAATTTCCAACAGCTGCAACACCTTCTGCTAGCAAGAAGCCTGCTATTTGATTACTCGCGCCATAGATATACTGTGTCGCAGTCCAAAGTATTTGCCCAATGACAAATGTTTTTCTTTTGCCAAATTTGTCAGCAACAAATCCGGTAAGCGGATCAAGTAGTGTTGAGGAAATATGGTAAAAGAAATTTACAGTGCCCATTTTGAGAAAATTTAACCCATGTAGTTCTAGCCAAGGTGTATAAATCGGAAAAAATGATCCCATGCCTAAACCTTCAAGTAATTGAATTAGGTAGTATACAACTTCTGCATTCATTTTCGTTTCTCCTTTTTTATGTAGTTTTTAACGTGCATGGCAATGTTTTTTAGCATCATTATTTGGGATGCTATAGAGGACTCTAAATTTGGCTATTTTAATTTGTGAAAATAAAAAAGGACCTCGTTTAGAGGCCTTTAAGCTTTGCAAATTCTAAAGAATCGCTAATTTGCCTCAAACGTGATAAATGGGAATACAGCAACTTCCCCTGATTTACAGATTTTGGCGCTGTTAATATTCAAATGAGGTAAATACGTATTACGATTCATGCGAGTACTATACTATAGGTATTTGACGTTGTAAATAATTGCTCAAAAATATTGCTTGTTATGGTGGGCCATAAACCCCTATGATATGGTTTCATTAACGAAGTTTGAATACAATAATTTCATAATGGTCAAGGTCCAAAATGGATTTATACATACGTTACTTGCCGTACTACCGGTACTTGTTATTTTAGTTATTGGTTATTTAAAAATATAACTCTGGACTTACAAAGATACTCAACCTATGCAAACGGAAGATAGTCCTATCGGTAACGTTGCAAGGGTACGTCCAATTCCTTCATATTTTGACAGTGCCCTTCCTAAAAAAAATACGGACTCACCTAAAATAAAAGAGTCAACAATAGAAGGTTTAATGGAGATAATTAGGGGCGTTCCCATTCAACCAAAAACAGATATTGAGACTGCAGACTGGGCCACCTATATAAACGATGACATTGGTCTAGAATTTAATTATCCGCAGGAATGGGGTGTTCCAAAAATTGAAATTCACTCTACGCCTGATTGTGTAAGTGGGACTGTATGTGTCTCGCGTGAAGATAAGGCGACAGAAAGTCTAAGAATCAGCTTTCCTAATTCAAAGTTTATTTGATCAAAGAATAAGACTCTGTGTTTTAGCACAGAGATGGATTCGTGCCTGTAGCGTAGCGGAAGCTGCAAACAGCAAGATCAAACAGCAGACTGCACACTTTAGTGCGCAGTCGTTGATTGTTAGCGCAAATTCTGAAAACTATTAGCCTCCACGTGGGCTTAATATACTTGTAGATTACCCTGGAGGTTTTATTCAAAATAACTATTTAGATTTTTTGTAATGACAAGTGGTTCATGAGTTGTCAAATATCGCAGTCAGATGCTATATATACTACTGTAACCGCTTGTGCCGGTGAACATTATGTTGGTATTGGAGGATGGGCAAAGGTAATGCTGCTTGATTGACCAAACCAAAAATATAACGGGTGGGTATTTGGCGGGTTATTTGTTGACGATTCGGCAGCTGTAGATTCTTTATTCCATTTTTCAAACTCTTGTAATGATGATAAATTTGCTTTACTAAAAACTGCAATAGCGGATAGGTAGCCGCCCAAAGCAACTATGGAAAACTATGATACTTATCACGTGGTTTTCGATATTGTGGAGCTTAAGTAATTACTGGCACGTCCCTATAAACATTTTTAATATCTATTGCTATAAATTAACGTTGTTTTTAAACTCTTTTCTTTCCAAAAAACAAAGCCTGATACAAATTAAAAAAAACATCGCTGTACTTTATAAACTGTGTCCACATTATAATTTCCTGCTTTACCCCTTTTAGAAATCCTATTTTCGTTGTTTTGTGTGTGTTTTTTGCGGAAATATTAAAATGTGCGACCTTTAGATTTTTATCATATATGTATCTGTTAATTGCAGGTTCCAGTTGATACCCTTTTACGTTTTCATCGTTAAGTACTTTTTCCAAAATAGATCTTTTAAGTATCCTGCTGCCGGTGGCTGCGTGTGGTAACCCTATAATTATACGCGCCAGTAAATCCCATAAAGTAACAGGGAGTGTGCATACAAGTAAACAGTCCAGTTTATTTTTCTCAAATGCCTTAATAGCTGCAATAATTTCGTCGGCTTTGACATTTTGCAAGTCGCTATCTATTAAAATTAGATTTTCTCTGGTACTAGTTTCAAAACCGGTTTTGATTGCATCTTTTTTACCCAAATTTCTAGTATGTCTCATCAATTTTACTGATGAATATTTTTTACGAATGGAATTGCTGGCTCTTAGATCTTCAGAACCATCATCCACACATATAACCTCAGATATCTCAGAAACTTGTGTTAGAGAGTTAATAACATCTACAACCCCAGGATATTCATTTAACATTGGTACTATACATGAATAAGTCACATTTTAATTATATGAAGTTATTATTGTAGATTCTACATATTGAACTTATCATGATAAAATCCTAGTGTTTAATGAGTGGAGGAGTACCAAAGTGGCCATAATGGGCTGGTCTCGAAAACCAAGCGTCTGCGTCAGCGGGCACGTGGGTTCGAATCCCACCTCCTCCGCCAAAAAAGTGGATATCACCTTGTGTGGTAGTCGCTTTTTTGATTGGATGGGATTCGAATGCCGAGCTGAGGCGCGTCAGCGAAGAAGGAGGTTGGGTTGAATGCTTTTGTATGTTATGAGCGCATGCAAATTACAGACAAAAGACATATGACCGAGTCCCACTTCCTCCGCCAAAAAACTTCGATAGGTTTTAATATGCTCAGACGAATTTATTAAAGAGGTAATTTGGAACCCTCCGGTATATTGTTACCAACTATATGAGAATACGGCTATAATGTAGCTATGTGGGAGCCCAACGATATCCAAAAAAAGATATTACTAGAATTGCTTACTTCAGAACAGTTGCGCTATTCTGAAATAAAACCAAAGAACTTAGCAAACGACCTATTTAATTACCATTTACAGTTTTTGCTAAAAAAAGAACTTATTATTAAGTCGGATAACACTTATTCCTTAAGCACAAAAGGTGTTAAATTTTTGGAAGAAACAAAACCCATATCTCGAACCGAAGGATTTACACAGAGTTATCGAGTTAGCGTTTTGTATATTGTAATGAATACAATAAACGATGAAAAAATGATACTAGTACAAAAAAGAACTCGTAAACCTTTTCTTGGTAACACTGGACTTCCGAGCGGGAAACTTTTAAAAGGTGAACTAATAGAGGATGCTGCTACAAGGTTATGTTTTAAAGAAACAGGTTTAAGATGTAAATTCAGAAAAATTGGTGTGCTAAGAAGCATTAGGCATTTTGAAAACGATCTGTTTAGCGATGGCTTTTGGTTTATATGTACGTCTGTGCAAGAACCTGCAGGCGATGTCGAAAGCATCTCCACACATGGACAAAACTACTGGGTTTCTATTGACGAAGCAATCAAGCTCGAGCAAGATTCTGCAACAAAAAGCAATTATATTATGGGTATTCTAGAGTCTTTAAAAAACACAACCACTTTTCGATTTGACGAAAAAGTTGTTGAGGAATCATGCAAGTTATCTTCGTTGTAAATTGCCGAAGGTACCCTCACTATCACTATTTTCCGTATTATGTTAAATATTAGCTATGATTAATATATACGAGCAGTTAAAAAAAGAAGGCTATCTGTTGTTAGACGGGGACGAGTTTGATATTGAGTCAATGGATATGCTAAAGACTACATTTGAGGGTTATCCCAAGACTCGCGCCACAATTATGCTCTCCTACTTTGATTTACCAACGTGGACCACGCTAATATTGTTTGACCCCTCGTTGCCAAAGGTTAAACAAGCCATAGAGGACTTTTCTAAAAGTGCTTCAAGTTTTTTCGTTCGAAGTGATACTCAGTTTAATAAAATTGACAATCTTAATTTCAGAGATGGTACCCGACAAAACTTGATGGACGATATCCTAAAAATTAAAGACTACGATAACCGTTGGGTAATTGTGTTAGCAGTACCTAACGATCCTGGACAAGAATTCCGAAATGTAGCTAATTGTAGAATGGGAAGAATAAACGGTGTTGTAACACAGGAATGGACCGGTAGCGGCTTTTCGGAATACCATCTAGGCAAAGATAAGTTTCCTCATAAATCTGCATTACATGCTGTAATACAGCTGAATGAAGACGGAAGTTGCAAACATACATATCAAGTTACAAAAGAGCAGTATTTAGCAGATTTAACCACTTTACTGAGGGCATATGGCCTTGAAAGTTTTAAATTGAAAAGAAAGCTTATTGACGCACATTACTACAAAGAAATTGTGGGTAAAGAATACGCTGGTAAAGAGCCCAATAACGAGGAATTAGAAAATGCCTCGAATTTATGGCTAGAGAAAGAACACATTACATCAGAAGATTTAATCAAGCTTGGTAGCGAATATATTACTGTAGATGGAAAAGTACCTGAATCAGTCTCTGCCTATAAAACGAAATATGGACCGTGGAAGCCCAAAAAATCTCAAATAGATTATTTGATCGAAAGATTCACCGTTTTTGAGGAAAGGTGTCAAAAACTAGGTATTTCGACAGAAGGAAAAATTCTAACATGCTCATTTAATGATTCTAACAAAGGGTACAACAAATATGGTGTTATTTTCTGGGATATATTTAATTTACTTTAAGAAGGAAATTTATGGAAGAGAAAGTAAAAACAATAAAAATAAATGGTTTATCTGCTAACTACGGAATTGCAAAAGGAAAAGCAGTTTACATAAAAGCAGTTGAGGATGTAAGTAAAGTTCAAAATGGAGATATTGTAATAACAGACAAAATTACCTCGGAATACACAGAGGCTTTTATGAAATCAGGAGGCGTAATTTCTGCGAGAGGTGGTATAACCTGCCACGCGGCAATTGTTTGTCGTGAACAAGCTAAACCATGTATTGTAGCTTGTACTGATGCTTTCAATCTTTTCAAAGAAGGTCAACAAATTGAGGTTGATACTAAGAACCTTTTGTATTCAATAATTGCCTAATGGAATTAAAGGATCTGACCTAAGCCTGTTTTATTGTCAAATATTTTCCAATATCACTCCACGCTCTCCGCCATTAGCTTTTGGAGACAACTGGCAGTGAAAATCCTTCTAAATCTGTGTAATTTTCGAAACACCCTTTATCATTACAGTACTCCTTGCATTGAATAGCTGTATTTTTCTTAACACACCCATTTAGGCATTTATAATACCCTTTGCTGTTGCCGGTAGTATATTCAGTAGCTTTTTTAAGACATTCCTCTTTGGTAGTTGCGGGCCACATACCAGAGGAATATTTATCTGTAACTTTGTTATACAAGTCGAACACCAACCACCATTTATTATCAGTTTTTATTTCTGGCGACGGTATGGATTTATTTTGAGGTAAGTTTTCTGTATTTGAAATGTTAGTATTAGTGGGACTTTTAATATTTACGCTATTTTGGCTCTTGTTAACAAACAATACTCCAATAGTAAGACTTCCAGCTAAGAGTAGGAAAATAATTAAACCCCTCATATAGTTAGTGTATTACTTGTATTGTGTTATGTTAAGGTTTTACATTTTCAAAAAAAGCTACAAGTACGTCCCATGCCCTCCGCCATGAAGAGAAAAACGCCTAATATTATGGTGGTTACTTGTCTCAAGTCATCAAGACTATATATTGGTTTAAGTTATACATTTGTTTAAACTGCTTTGACTACAATGTATGCAACTAGGGGTAATTGTAAAATTTCGCTAACTTCTAATAGCGTAATAAATGTACTACCATACTTCACGTGTGACTCTAAGTCATTAAATCAATTAGATAATATATATTTTTGCGGAGTTAAATATAAATACGATGTAAATAAAAAAGACCAATTAATATTCAGGTGGAGCAACTTACCCAAATATTTCCATTAGTTATATTTATCTGAAATAAAATTTACGATGTCCTGTTTTAAATTGGGTTTTTCGTCCCACTTGCTTGTAATTGCCCTGTCGGCAAAGTCTCCCGCTTCTTTAAAACCCTTTGCGAATAGACCGGCTATTGCTCTAGCCTCAGGAGATGCGTCTTTATCCTTAGCAATTTCATTTGCAATAGCACTTGCTATCTCTAAGCTAACTTTTACTGCAATTCTTAGTAGCAATTGCGCAGCTTCCTTTCCTTCTTCTTTAATGTCACCCTCTCCGTCAAACAGTTCCTCAAAAATATCTTTTATTCCCGGCTCCTCTTCTACCTTTGTGTTATCTTCACCAAAAATGCTTTTAAATTCTTCTTCATTCCCATATTCATTTTTTCCGTTTGTGTATTCCCATGCATTTTTAGCTTCTTCTCTAAACCTAGTACCAAAACTTTCAGCTTTCTCTTTTTCCTCTCCAGTGAAATCTTCTCCTAATGCCTCAAATCCATTATCCTCCAGCCATTTTTTTGTATCATCATCTATGTCGCCAGTTAGCCATTCTCCTTGGTGGAATACAACTTCTGCCTCGACTGGGGCTTCTGCAGTAGAAGCGCCTGAAGGTTGTTCTTCCGTAGATTCGCTTCCCGTATTTATCTCTATATGTGGAATTAACTTTGTATCTTCTCCATATATATTTGCTCTTTTTAGTGTTGTGTCCAAGTTTTTCATACTAAGAAATATATTATCTGATGTATCTGGTAGCTCTGTTACCGGAATCTCTAACATAGCGGCTAGTTGTTCTTTGTTTTCAGGAAAACTGTCTGAGCCGAAAGATCCTACAACCCCACTTATTTTTTCAGGTCTCGCGATTCCTTGCTGAAAAAGTTTTCCAAAAAAGTCGTATGTTTCTGCTGCAGAGTCTCGATATTGAGTGTAGTCTGGTGAACCCTCTACAATTTTAGCTATAGCATCATCAGATTCGGTACCTAGACTTTTCACTAGGTTTTGATTGAAAAGTACACCAATTGTATATTCATGTAATTTCTCATTTTCATTTGGATTTGTAATTTTTGAAAAACTTCCCCATTTTTCTAAGGCTTCTGAATTTTTTGGTTTTAGATCCTCGATAATTGCACTTACGGCTGAGGCTTTATCTGCTGCAAACGGATTTTCTATTGGTATTAATGTTTCTACAGAGGGCATGTGTAAATGATATCATAGCGCTGAGATAAAAGCATAGCGTTGGCATTTCAACAGCACGAGCTTGAATATTTTATGGCTAATAAATCAATCACTTATCGATTGTCAAATCCTTTAGCTTAACCGAAAAGTTTTAAAAGGCAAATTAATACAGGCTCCGATGTCTATTAGTTTTTAGTTTTTTTATACAAATAGATTTTAGTATTAACAAACCAATTCAAAGGATATTCTATGCTTTGTACTTCCAGCATTTCATACCGGCTGGAGATTTCCGGATTTGTATTGGGACTGTCGTAAGAAAAAATGTATTTAATATTGTCAGAAGTGCCATTTAGTTTTTTCCATGCATGGGTGGCTGCTATTTCATTTGGTTTTGCATCACCTTTTTCTACGAGAGTTGAACTTTTTCTCCAGATATAATTATTCTTTAGTATAAAATCTGCTGCCATTTTAGTGGATAGAATTCCTAAAAATAATACGAAGCCTGCCAATATGTGCTCATTTATTTTAGAATTTATATGAAGCAAAAACAAAATTGTTCTTGGTACTATAGGTAATAAATATCTATCAAAAAAGGTTTCTGTAAAAACCATCAGTATCAAATATCCGAAAATGGTGATTGAGTATATATTGATCAGTTTGTGTCTATAAATAAACATAGTCGCAATAAAACAGCTCACCGCAATTTTTGAAGCTATATCCCAATTATTTAAAAAATGTCGTAATTAAATTTAAATTGATATTTAGTTCCATGCACGGCACGGGGATAGAATCCTGTACGCTCAAAAGTATTTTTCAAAATAGGGATATTCTTCCCATGATATTTTTCCTGGACTAAAGTTTGCATTTAGAACAAGAAAAGCTAATAAACCAAAGGCGATTAAGCCTATTAGCTTTTGCGGGTTGGATAGGATTTCATAAAAAGCATCATGTATAAAATGAACACTGTCGCTGTGAGAATTAATTGAATTAATACATCTTTATATTTTTTTCATTTTACTTTTTTATGGGTAATGTCTGCAAATCCGTTGCTATTGGTTGTACATATGTAAGGAAATTTCGGTGCGGTTTGTGTGTGCTGAAAAATCTCATATTAAATCAAAAATTAGGATAGAATAAGACCATGGAGGCCAAGTCAAAACTGATTAATATAGTTTTTTCTTTATTGTTAATTCTATATTTTTCATCTTTTTTCATTGTTAAAATAAATCCTACAAATTCAGATGTCGGTAGGCATATAAAAAACGGAGAAGTTCTTTTAACACAAGGTATTATTCCGCACACTAATTTTTACTCATATACTGAGCCTGATTTTACTGTAATTATGCATCACTGGCTGTCAGGCGTGCTCTATTATATAGTTTATTTTTTTTCGGGTTTTAATGGTTTAACTTATTTTAATGCCTTATTGTTTGGGCTTTATATTTTTGCCGTTTATAAGGCATCACAGAGGTATGCTAGTTCTCATATTGCATTTTTTTCCGTACTTATGATGCTCCCGTTTTTGACCTCAAGAAAAGAAGTCAGACCCGAAGTATTCAGTTATGTGTTTGTAATGTTGTATTTTATACTGTTGGATAATTATCGTTTGGGTAAAGTTACTTTGAAAAGGCTGCTATTATTAACAATTCCTATTCAGGTATTTTGGGTTAACTTGCACATATTTTTTATATTAGGAATATTTTTGCCTGGTTTATTTGCACTAAATGAGCTTTTATTTAATCGAAAAAGTAAATCATATTATCAGTATATTTATGTATCTGCAGCCCTATTTCTGGTAAGTTTTTTAAACCCATCGTTCGCTGCAGGCGCGCTTGAGCCATTTAATATATTTAAAGAATTTGCTTTTACGGTTGTAGAATTATCACCAATGCTTCATTTGCAGAAAGTACTGCCCGATTTTGTATTTATATGTGTTGAGGTTTATGCCGGTATTTTATTGTTATTAACATGTATAGTGATATACAAAAAAAAGCTGTCGCGTTATTTTATCTTATTGGTTTTAAATTATTGTTTCTTAGTTCTGTCTTTTAAAGCCATTAGAGGAATTCCTTTATTAGGTCTGTTTTCTGCACCTTTTTTGGCAATGTTTATAAACGACTTTCTCCCGCGGGAGAAGACTGTTTTTAACATATTTAATATTATTATGACTGTTGTATCTCTAGAAGCACTTACTCTTAGTAATGTCGGTGTGGGATTATATCCGGGTGTACTTGATTCGGCCAATTTTTATAAACAAAATAATCTCAAAGGTCCCATTTTCAACAATTTTGATATCGGAAGCTACTTGATCTTTAATTTTTACGGTAAAGAACCTGTTTTTGTAGATAACCGTCCTGAGGCATATAGTGCTGCGTTTTTTAATGATCTATATAAACCAATGCAGCACGATAAGGCTAAATGGCTAGCGGCTTTAGAAGAATATCAATTCAATGTTATTTACTTTAATAAAAATGACATATCCCTGCGCGGAAGGACTTTTTTAACTACACGTTCTAAAGACCCCGATTGGGTAACGGTATATATCGATCAATATGCAATAATTATGGTGAGAAATAATGCTCAAAACAGAGATTTAATAGACAAATATGCCCTTTATGATGTTTATGTTCCGTCTATTCCTCTTGAGTAAACCTGTTGTGTACTAGTGTAAAAACACCCACGGCGAGTAGAATCACGGTAGCAATGTAATGAATCTTATAAATTCCCAGCCATATTGTTAGCCAAAGTAAAGTGTAAATGCTGCCCAGAACTGGTTTTCTATTTTTTAAAAGTTTGGCTAAACCAAAAAGTGGGATTAGATATATACATAAATCTACTGTCAGTGTGTGCACATTTATTAGGGGAATTAACAGAATAATCCCAATTAACGCATGCAAATTATTTCTTTTTGCGTAGAAAACCAGAAGAGAAATTGCGTATATGATAAATCCAAGAGAATATCCCAGTTTGTATGTCAAATCCATATTTTTTGTTAGTGCCCAAAATACAGAAATTAAATTATAATTTTGCTCCAGCTCAGTCCCATAAGCCAAGCCTTCACTATGAAATACAAACGCAGGATATACAGTTATAAAATTTACTCCGAAAATCAAAATATTTAATCCGATAAAAGCTAAAGTTCCTAAAATAAATCCTTTAACAAACTCGGCTTTTTTGTCTGTTAGCACAAGTATTATAGGTGCAAATAGAATAAATTGCGGCTTTAATAGTAAAAGGGCTGAAATTCCGCCTGCATAAAATTGGTTTTTGCGATTTATAACCAGCGCTGATATAAAAATAAGAGTCAGCAAAAATGATATCTGTCCCATAGATATGTTTGCGTATATTGGTGGAAATAATAAAGAAAAAATGACCAAGCCAGCTACAGTTTTGGAACCTAGATTGAAATATTTTGCTAAAAGCCAAAACGTTAATATTAGCAATGTAAAATTTATAAAAGTTAACATGTAAAACGCATCATTTACAGAAAGAAAAGTCAGCGGTATATACAAAAAAGCTGTAATAGGGGGTACCCGGAAAGCCAGCATGCCAGAGTTTAGTGTGAATGGTTCTGCCAGTTTGCGCTGTGTATTATATTGGGTTTCGTAGTCATATAGAAATCTAACGTTTCCTTCTTTAATGATTGTTGCCCCCGTCATGTACATTAAAAAATCATTAGGATTATGTTTATATTCACTTAAGTTGTAATTCTTAAAAGGTATTACAATTGTAATTAATACTGCTGCTGCAATAAGCATCCCAAATACATACAGTATATCTATTGTTTGTTCGACTACCTGGGTTTTGTTAATTCTCGGCATATATATGGGTGATTTTTTCAAATTTTGAAGTTGTCGTAATTGGCTTTCCTGACAGTTCTCTGATTTGTTTATACCCTAACTCATTTAGAAAGCCGATACACTTGGTATAGTTTTCCTCATTGTGAATTTCTAAAAGAATTTTAGGCATAAATTTTTTGACTGATATTTTACTTCCCTCAAGTACTTTCGATTCATATCCTTCCACATCTATCTTTATAAAATCGAGCTTGTTTATATTATTTTTAAATGCAAAGTTATCGAATGTTTCTATGTAAAAAGTACCTGAGATTCCGTTTTCGTAATTAACAAACCCTGAATCTTTTAAGTTAATCATCCCGCTGTCGGCAAAAATATGAGCTTCTGCTTGTTGTGGCTTGTCTCCCAGCGCTACTGAATATACCTCAACATTTTTATACGCATTTTTCTTAACGGATTTTTTTATGCACTCACAATTTTCTACAATTGGTTCAAAGGCATAGACTGCACCATTTTCACCGCAAAAATTTCTCATGGCCAAAGTAATATAACCAACGTGTGCGCCTACATCTAAACACACATCCCCACCCGATATCTTATTATGTAAAAATTCAACCTGATCTCTTTCATAAGTACCTAATACTTTTTTAATCCCATGCCTGGGAGCAATGAAAATATACTTTCCGGATAATGGCCCCGAGTATATTTTGTAATACTTCGGCTTTTTAAAAAAAATATTTACAAACTTATTAAGCAAATTACCAAACATAACGTTATTATATAAGGTTTTTGTCATCTGGGCTTTAGGTTATAATTTGTGGTGGAACAAACCTTCTATGCACCTAAAAATTAAGTCAAATTACAAGAGTTATTTTATTGCTGTTGCGCTAACCATATTCTTTTCATTATTTTTTATGGACAAAATCAATCTTACAAATGCTGATATTGGCCGCCATTTAAAAAACGGTGAACTTTTTATTAAAGAAGGAATCATAATAAAAACAAATTTTTATTCTTATACACAGCCTGATTTTCCGGTAGTAACTCATCATTGGTTTTCAGGTGTAATATTTTACATTGTATCGGTTTTATTTGGATTTTCAGGGCTGTCACTTTTTTATGCTTTATTATCAGGGCTTACTGTATATATTGTTTATCTGATTGCAGCCTCCCGTTCAAAGCCCTTGATAGCGATGTTGTTTACCTTGACCCTTTTGCCTCTTATGGCCGATAGACGTGAAATCCGCCCTGAGGTTTTCAGCTATTTACTGCTTGTAGTATATTTTTATCTTTTTGATAAATTGTCAAAAGGTAAAATTAGTTTCAAAAGATTTCTGCAGCTCATTATTCCTTTACAATTACTGTGGGTAAATACTCATATATTTTTTGTGATGGGTTTTATGCTCGCCGGCTTATCTCTATTAGAAGACCTAATCAAGAAAGCATCTTTAAGCTCAATAAAGGAAAAGGGGATAATATTATTGTTTCTGGTACTGATAAGCTTGTTTAACCCATATTTTTTTAGCGGTCTATTAGAACCTCTTAATATTTTTAAAGAGTATGGGTATCAGTTGATAGAAAACGCCAGTCTATTATTTTTACAGAAATTTGCACCAACGACTAAATACTTTGTTATTGAAATCTTGGCTCTTTTTACATTTCTCGTTACGGTAAATGTTGCATTTACTAATAAAATTAAATCTTATTTTACTATTATAACCATTGTAACTGTATTTTTAGTGTTATCTTTTAAAGCCATTAGAGGTATACCTATGTTTGCTATGTTTTTGGCTCCTCTTTTTTCGCAGTACTATTTTGACAACCTTTCAAAAAATAATAAAGGGCTTATTATACTAAACATTATTTTAGGTTCACTGCTTCTTGTAAAATTCTTACCTCACAATTTTGGATTGGGCTTACTTCCAAAAAACAATGCGTCTGCGGAATTTTTTCTCTCAAACAATATTCAGGGGCCAATTTTTAACAATTATGATATTGGCGGATATTTAATTTATGCCTTATATGAAAAAGAGCTCGTTTTTGTAGATAACCGCCCAGAGGCTTATTCGGTAGAGTTTTTTAAAAAAACCTATATCCCAATGCAGGAAAACGAAGAATTGTGGGAAACTCTGCAGGAACAGTATAATTTCAATGCCATCTTTTTTAATCGTCGTGATATAACAAACTGGGCTCAGGCTTTTTTAATTAACAGAGTAAGAGATGATGTTTGGGTACCTATTTACGTAGATGACAACACTATAATATTTATAAAAAATATTGATCAGAATGCTGATTTGATTTCAAAGCACAAGTTGCCAAAAAATTATTTTGTAGTAACCTAAAAAATCGTGTAGATTATTTAGTTACAATATGGAGGGATGCGGGAGTGGTTTAACCGGCTCGCCTGGAAAGTGACGCGTCTCGAAAGGGACACGGGGGTTCGAATCCCCCTCCCTCCGCCAGTGGAAATGTCCGATGGGGGTACTACTAAAAAATCCCATAAATGTTCAAAAATGTTGTATGAGCTCATTATCTGCACGAGGCGCTTGAACTATGAGCCATAAGCATTTATTTATCCTTTTTAGCCTTTAGTTTTATCAGGGCTACTTTAAACCAACTATATATCTTTTGGTTTCAACGATAAAACTTTGTTAAAATTAAATTCATGAACACTAGAAACATGGTAATTTCATTGATTATAATAATAACCACAATTTTATTGGTATATTATTTGTGGAAAATGCCTCTGATTCTCATATTAAGTTTACTAGTGATGCTACTTATTAAACATGCGCTAATTCCATTGAAAAGGGAATTTACTATGAGTGTTATTGCCGGTGTTATAGGTACTGCTGCTGAAAGCGCTGCTATGTATGCAGGCCCTTGGGCTTATGTCGCCGCCGACGTTATGAACTTTCCTATTTGGTTACCTTTTTTATGGGCTCTTGCGGGTGTCACCGGTATCTCAATTTATCAAAGTATTACTAAGGACTAGTCACTTATAAAAAAAGAGACTCGATTTATAATCTGTGCGAGTCTCTTTTGATTTTCACTACAAAGTAGCTTTTATCTTTTTCAGCCGTACTTTTTCTTCTGTTGCTAACTTTGGAACAGCTGTCTCCAGGGTATCCAACCACTGCCCAACCGACATAACAGGATCTGACCATGTTCTTAATACACTTTCCAAATCCTCATCTGTTGCCAATTTTAGTGCCGGCATCCAGAGAAATGCAGGAATAAGCCAAGGTTTCTTTATTTTCTCCGCACCAAAAAATGCTTCGGCCGTAAAATATGTAAACAATGCTATTTTGGATACGGTCACTATGCCGTCTGTATTGAACACAGTTACCGGTGAAAATACTAATCTACGAGTTCCATCTTTCTTATGCCATACATAGAGCAATCCCGCTTTAATTATTATCCTTCTAAACATTTTCTAGCCTCCGTGGAAAGTTTGAGAAGATACTAGCACCTTTATTTATGTCGGTCAAAACGTGTCAATATAGGAGTGTGCTAATTATATAAAATATTACAAACTGTAGTGGATATAGTACATAAAAGATATAACCCGTCTTTTTTCCTTCCTTTTTGTTATATGTTGCTATTATTGCTAGAGCTGCCAGTGCTAAAGGCTGTGCGAGCGTGACTTCGTTAATGGGATAAATTCTTAGCCACATAAGTATAGGTCCTAATAAACAGTAAACTAAACTTTGAGAAATAACTGTCCAGAGCAGGCTATCTTTGTATATGTAAAAAAAGACTATTGATATGATTCCCATTGCCCCGTAATCCAGTTTTAGTAAATTTGCTGCAAGCATTGCGACGGTAATTACTAAATAATGTAGTCCAATATCTTGATATTTTTTTATTGCTATTACGCATAACAAGCCCAGCGCAAGAGTGAAAAGGATGTTTGGCGAAAATTCCATATAACCCGTTTTAAACAACATAAGACTATAAAATGGCTGAGATATTAATGCGAAAAGCAATAGACGTTTCAAATATTTATTTACATTTTGAGTATATTCTGCGCCGTTTACTATCATCCAAGCAAAGAGGGGATATGCTAGTCTGCCAAGTGCGCGCATCCACAACGCCTGAGGAAAAAAGAACAGTCCGACATGGTCTACTATCATAAATATATAAGCAAATATTTTTATGTGAACTGTAGCCATGGTGATTAATTTATTGCCGGTTCAAAAGTTGTATCCGGATGTTCCTTTGTATATCCCAGAAACTTTCTAACTGAATTTAATTCAATAAAGACAACCGCAAAATCATAACTTCTCGTAATGGTAATTGTGTGTTTCACAAATTCAAATCCCTTGTCCTTGTACATAATAGTGTTAAGTAAGTCCCCCATGTTAGAAGAAACACGGTCAAATTCTTTGAAACCGGGCATAAAATCTGCATAATAGCTGCCAATTATATCTGCATCAAACTTTTCATTTTTGCTTTTTTTTTCAACTTCCCCCAAAAAGCGTGTTTTTATATCTGCTGCAGGTTTGCACACAAAAAAAGTGTATAAAATCGGATAATCCTGCAAATTTTTGTTTGGTAAATAAGGCAATACTCTTTTAATAAAGTGTACTTCATATTGTTTTTTATTGAGCTTTAGAGGAGTTTCCAGCCTTTCAAAAAGCTCGTTATTCTCAGGCTGAATATCTGAATTATTTATCACTCTACCGAGAAATGCCTGTGATTTTTCTGATAATTCGGGAATTTCCATTACAATATTATACACTGCGGTGATTCCTAAAACCTATAAAATGTGATATATAATGCTTAATGGATACAGTTTCCCAAATCAAACAAAAGATCGATATTACGGATGTTATTGGTGGCTATGTTGGTCTAAAAAAAGCTGGTAGAAACTACAAAGCGCCATGTCCGTTTCACAATGAAGATACCCCGTCGTTTATGGTTTCTCCCGAACTGCAGATTTATAAGTGTTTTGGTTGTGGTGAGGGCGGTGATATGTTTAACTTTGTTCAAAAAATAGAAGGGGTAGACTTTTCAAAAGCACTTGAAATATTAGCTGAAAAAGCCGGGGTGGAAATTGACCGGAACGCTGTTGATCCGAACTATAAGAAAAAATCAAAGATTTATGAAATTAATGAGCTTACATCTACCTTCTATCAGCACCTCTTACTTAAGCATCCTGCGGGTCAAAATGCACTCGAATATCTGACAAAAAAAAGAAAATTAACACCGGCTACAATTAAAGCTTTTAGAATAGGCTATGCTCCTGAAAAATGGGATTTATTGTACAAATTGCTTTCAAAGAAGGGATTTTCCGAAGAAGATATTTATTTGTCCGGGTCTATAATATCCCAGAAAAAAATTGACAAGTTTAGAGGAAGAATTATGTTTCCGCTTGTGGATATCAGCGGAAAGATTGTTGGGTTTACAGGCAGAGATATTATTGGGCGTGATCCGAAGTACTTAAATTCACCTGAAACATTGGTTTATAACAAGAGCTCTTATTTATATGGTCTTGACAAGGCTAAAGTGGAAATTAAAAAGAAGGGGGTTGTCTTAGTAGAAGGACAAGTTGATGTTATAAAAGCTTATCAAAACGGTATAAAAAACGTTATTGCATCATCCGGTACAGCCTTTACTATGGCTCAATTAAAAATATTATCAAGGTATACTCACAGTCTGACTTTTTGTTTTGACCCCGATACTGCCGGTATGGCGGCAACGGCTCGTGCACTTGAGATTACAAATCAGCTGGACTTTGAAGTGACTGTAGCTCTTATTCCCAAGGAATATGCGGATTTGGATGAATATATTACTGCTTCCCCTTCTGATGCAAAGCTGGCTCTTAAGGATGCGGTTGGCATATATGACTTTTATCTTGTACATGCACTTAAAGAATTTAACAAAGATGACCCGTATGGAAAGAAAAAAATTGTTGAGTATTTAGCGCCGATTTACTCAAGAATCAGTAATAAAGTAGTACAGGATCACTATACGAAAAAAGTAGCTGAAACGCTCAAAATTGCAGAAGATGCTGTCAGATCAGGCTTAAAATCAGCTCCGATAGAAAAAAAAGCCGATAAAGATGTCCAACAAGACATTCTGACTAAAGCAAAAAGATCGCCCTCAGACTATTTGTTATCTCTTTTTTTGAAATCAGATCTTGACACTATAGGGCTGTACGTGTATAAATTGGACGCACAGTATTTTGTTTCAGACAGAAATAAAAGCATTTTCACCGAATTAAAGAAATATATTGATAGTAAGCCCGATAAATTTGATATAGAATATTTTACAGGCGGTTTAGAGAGTGAACTCAGAGAGGATGCCAGAGAAATGTATCTCTGGGACTTTGGAGATTTGCCCTCACGCCAGGATTTATTTGTCAAAGAAATAGATGCAACCATTGACCGCCTTCATAAAGAGGCGACAAAAAATGAGTTGAAAAACCTTACAGAACAAATAAAGCTGGCTGAGATGGAAAAGAATTCTAAAAAAGTCAAGGAATTATCGGAGAAATTCAAAAAGCTGTCGGAAACATTATTGTAATTATTTAATATGCCAAAAACTATAAAAAAAGCAAAAAAAACTAAAGAAGCCAAAAAGTCAAAGAGAAAAGTAGAAGAAGAGTTGGACACTACGGAAGATTTTGAGAGTGTTGAAGATACAGAGGAATTGGATGAACCTGAAAAAAGATCCCCAAAGCTGGATCTGAAAGAAAAAAATATTAAAAAATTAATAACTTTGGGTAAAAAGCAAGGCTATATAACTTTAAATCAGATTTCTGACCTGTTTCCAAACGCAGAAGACGACATTGAAACTTTGGATTTCCTTTACGAGAAATTGCTCGATGCCAAAGTAGATGTGTTTGATGTTGAGTCAGAAAAAGAAGCTGAAAAACTTTCAGAAATTGAAGAGCTGGATTTAACCAAGACAAAACTTGATCGAAGCGTTTCATCAGACCCCGTAAGAATGTATCTGAGGGAAATAGGCAAAGTTGATTTATTGAAAGCGTCAGAAGAGGTTAGCCTTGCAAAAAAAGCTGAAATTATCAGATATAGAGAAATTGTAAAAGAAATCCAAAAAAGATTAGGTCGAAAACCAAGTTCAGAGACAGTCGCAAAAGAGTTTGGAGTGACAAATAAAGAGATTTCTGAAGTTGAAAAGACCGCCTCAAAGACATCAGACTACGAATCACAAATGGCAGCTGAAATGCTGGCAAAAGCTAATTTGAGATTAGTTGTTTCTATCGCTAAAAAATATATGGGTCGCGGATTGCATTTTTTGGACCTTATTCAAGAGGGAAATATTGGTTTAATGCGTGCTGTAGAAAAATTTGACTGGCGACGCGGTTTTAAATTTTCCACTTATGCTACATGGTGGATTAGACAGGCTATTACCCGTGCAATTGCCGACCAGGCAAAGACAATTAGAATTCCGGTTCATATGGTAGAGACCATAAATAAATATAAAAAAATTGAGCGTGAATTGGAACAGAAATTACAGCGCCCGCCCACTCCTGAAGAAGTCGCAAAAGTCATGGATATTGATGCAGTAAAAGCCTTTGAAATAGAGAGAATCTCTCAGGATACCACCTCTTTGGAAACACCTGTGGGTAAAGAAGAAGACACTCGTTTGAAAGAATTTATTAAAGATGAGGTGACTGTGTCGCCGTTTGATTCTGCCAGTCAAGAGTTATTAAAAGGGCATATTGAAGACGTTTTAGAAACTTTAAATCCAAGAGAAAAAAGGGTTTTAGCATTGAGATTTGGGTTGAAAGATGGCAGAACCAGAACTTTAGAAGAAGTTGGGCGCGAATTCGGTGTTACCCGAGAGCGTATTCGTCAAATTGAAGCTAAAGCTTTGAGAAAACTAAGACATCCTTCTAGAAGTAAGCGGTTAAGAGATTATTTATAGGAAAAAGCCGACGTAGTTGAATTCATAGTAAATACAACCTTTGCAGCCCGCCCCAGAGCTATAGGTTGACCTGTCACGCATAATGATATATAATTTATCACAAATCTAATCTATAAGAGGAGTGATCATGAAAAAAATCTCGTTAGTTTTGATGTTGTTTCTGTTTTTGTCGAGCACCGCGTGCGCGGGATTTACCCAGCCCGAACCCTATACCTGGCCTGAAAACGAATTCGGTCCTTCTGGGGTATCTCAAGATTTGTCACAGAAAGAGCTAGAAGAATTGTTTGAGTCTCTGACAACCGATTGCCCAGAGTACGATGGCACCTATATGGAAACCTTGTTAGTACTTGCTAACGTTTCGGATTCAGAGCGGGAAGCTGCGGCTGTAAACATTTGCCAAAGCAACAAGCTGATTAATGACGGTACCTTAATGGTAGTTGCAGTTGCCACAATCCCTGCTTTCATAGAGCCTACCTTTTTGGGGGAAGCTACTGTGGGTGGGATCTATATTGGGGGGCGGTTGACGGCAGTTATCTTGGTACATGGAATGCTGGGTATTGCTCTTGCAGGTAGCATCTTCGGAGATGTAATACTTGATGAGCTGTCTGCCCCTGCACTTCCTCCATCAATGCTATCTTGGGACCCTGAGAATAGTCCGGAAAGTATTCCAGATGAAGTAGTCAATGATATTGCCGGACCGAGGCACCACGCGTTATTGCGAGAACACGTAACTGCAAAGTGTACTGCATGGCTTGCAGGCAAGGTTACCCCTCACAAAGTGTATTGGTCTGCAAACGCTCTGAACAAAGGTGTGGATGTTCCTTCCGTACTATTTGCATGGAATGTAGATCGCATGATGAAAGAGATTAGCGATGGCGACTTTGGAAATTGCTCTGATATAGACGAGCTAATTACTCAGGAGTATAGTGATGGTAGAAGCAACCCAGGTCGCCAGGTATATCTGATCCTGATAATGCGCCAGAACAAGTTTGGTTTGCGTGAGCTTGTTGCTATTACAGCGTACCCTGTGGTAGTGGACCTTTTTCCGGCGCACTTGTGCGAGTGGAATTACACCTTACAACTTTACCCGGTCGTGAAACCCATTTGTGGCGGTCCGCCCCTGTAAAGAGAAGAAAGGAGAGTTCGATGCATTTTCTTGTGCCATTGAAAGGCACTAACCGTTCAGACTACTATCGTGTGGCTGTGAGAAATGGTGGTTTGCAGGATTTGGTTAGGTGGCTAGTTGCACAACGTAAAAATGCTGGAAGCTTGTTCTATCAAAAGGACTTTTGGGAACCAGTTCCTGCTTCATTACCTGCACCGAGCCCTCCAGAGTTTTCCGCTGATGCTGATTTTTTCGTGTATCCTTATTTAGAACACGCAGTCGGTAGCAGCGAGAATTGATATATGCCAAATGGCACCAGGTTAACTTAATCTTGGTGCCATTTTCTTTTTATTACATAATTCTTTTACTCAACTTTATATATTAAAATTTCTTCATTACTTAGAACTTTCTGATATTTGCTCAAAGAGTTTTCGAACAATCTCCATCTGAGGATGTATAATGGATATTTATCGATGAGGGGCATCTTGTTTTTGTACATTAAAATTTGCTTTGATACAACCACATACTCATACTTCTCAGGATCCTGAGGGTAAAAAAACTGAGCTCCCTCGTTTTCATAGACTGGTACAAGT
This sequence comes from uncultured Candidatus Saccharibacteria bacterium, assembly GCA_964590955.1. GTDB lineage: Bacteria > Patescibacteriota > WWE3 > UBA101185 > UBA10185 > CAZPYT01. The sequence goes on from CAZPYT010000002.1 coordinate 27,786, forward strand.
TCAACATGCGCGCCCGGTAGTTTATAAAAAGGGTCCAAACCCTCTTCTGTATATACAAGTTTTCTTGCTTTGGGATCTAAATTTTCAAGAGCCCAATAGTAAGCTGCTGATCTTGGAGTTTCCCTTTGAAATTCAGTAAGAAGTGCTATCGGGTTTAATAAGTATATCGATAGAACAAGCGCTGTAACTATAATCTTACTTTTTTTTCCGTGCAAAATTTGGAGCATTATTGTAATCCCATACCCGGCATAAGCAAAAAATATTGGCAGTATTGGCAAGAGCCACCTATCTACTCGTCTGTTTTGTATAGAGAAAAATAAAATATAGAGAACAGTTGTACCTGCCAAAAAGATATGAAATGCATTTTTATTTCTGAAAGACTTTAATGTCCCGAAGAGTGCGCTCAGCCAAACTATCGGTGTTGCCATTTCGTTAAGCGCCAAAAAATATTTGAAAGGAGAAGTGTCCACTGAGTCAAAAACCAGCCCGGCTTCTTTAAAGAACATTTCATAAATTCTAAAAAAGAATCTGTCAGAAAAAATTAAAGCAAAAGGGTTGGAAATTATAAATGCACCTAGAATAATCAATAAAAACGCACCGGCGCTTTTCCAATCTTTTTTTGCCCAAAAGATAAATAAATAGAATGGTAATCCCAGTAACGTTGTAATTTTTGTGCCAATGGCTAAACCAAACAATATTCCCGTTACGAGAACATACTTAGTGTCAGACTCTTTCAAGTAATATTTCAATAGTGCTGCATAAGACAAAGATAGTAATATTGTTTGTGTTAAGTCGGCGTTAATATAATGCGCGTGAACAATAAATTTCCAATTTAAAGCTGCAAAAAAAACAGCCCAAAAAGTTGCCCATTTGTTTTTGAAAAGCCCCTGAGTGATTATTCCTACAGCTAATACGATAAACATCGAAAAAAAAGCGTTTATTACTCTCAAAAACACATAAATGTGCATTTTTTCAAATCCTATAGCTAATAGCCCAAGAATCTTACTAAAACCCATTGTTGCAAAAGTATTAAGATATGTCGGAAAAGTGCCATAAATAAAAGAAATTGGGACAAGCTTGTAATAATCGCGTTCCCGTAAGATATTACGAATTTCGTAGGTATATTTAATTGCCGGTTCAACAATTTCAGGCTCGTCTGCCGGAAAAGTCTGCGGGAGTCCAAATTCTATGTGCCAAAGTCTAAAAAACAAACCTACGGTACATACGAGTAGAAACAGTGAAATATATTTGCGAGTGGTCATACTCAAATCTTTTTAAGAATTTTTCTGGTTTCGATTTTGTAGCTTTCAACATTTGGTTGATCGAATGCATTAACGCCCAAAAGTTTTGCTAGAATCATAATCTCGATCATTTTTAATTGCATGTACTGCCCAAGAGAATTAAGAGATATATCATCCAGCACAACCTCCATAAATGGCAAATCGTTCTTTTTGTAAGCTTCTTTAACACCTTGTAGTATAGCCCCCATAATTTCTGCACTTGAATTATCTTCGACATCTTTCAAAATATCTAACACCGCTTCTTTCGGAATGCTGATATCGTTCTTTGTATGGTCACTTGAAATAAATGTAAATAGCTTATTTTTTATTCCGCCAAGATATAATTGCCCCATAGAGTGCAGATCCGTTGAGCCAATGGATACTGTAGGAGTTATGCCCTTTCCGTCTTTACCTATGCTTTCACCCATAAGCTGTCTATACCACTTGCCTAAAGATTCCAATTCAGGGTTAAAGAAGAAATTATCGTTTATGTGTTTTCCTTTTGTATAGTTGGAAAAAAGAATTATTGCCGATAAAGCAGCGGGGTTTTTATAAATATTTTTGTTAAGGCACACCTTCCTTGCTTCCATCGCGCCTTTTAAAAGCTGTGGGATTTCCAAGCCAACACATGCTAATGGAAATAAGCCTACACTTGAAAATACAGAAAATCTTCCTCCGACCTTGTTTGGTATAGGTAATAAGTCTATGTTCATGTTTCTTGCAGCTTTCCATAAATCAGAACCGTACAGGGTAGTTATTACCGTTCGTTTTTTTGTATAGGGAACTTTTCCCATTATAATTTCAAGATTTTCGATGGTTTCAGTGGTTGTACCAGATTTACTGATAGCGTTTAATACTACTTCTTCATGATCATTAATATTATTTTTTAAAAATTTAGACAATTTAGTGAGATAAGTAGGATCGTTAGTGTCTACAAATATCATCTTTGGGAATCTGCTCGGTTCTATAGTGTCGTAGTGTCCAAACATGGCGTCATATACGGTCTTTGTACCCAGATTAGAGCCGCCTATTCCAATATCTATTACATATTTTAGCTTGGATGTTACATATTTCTTTTTAAGTTTATATATTTGATCAATTACCTTTTCATCAAAAGGAAGATTTATAGAACTTTCTTCATATGAGTAATTATCTGCTTTAGCAACTTTTTGCAATCGTTCTATGTAATTTTCAACCAAATCTGCTTCATTTTGAATTTCTTCTTTTGATACGTGAGCAGTGTGTTCGTATTTAAAGAGCATGCTTTATTCTATCATCAAAAATGTTTGTTAGAATAGATATGCCATGTCGGAATTTGAAACACCAATGATGCTTCAATATAAAAAGATAAAAGAGCAATATAGCGATTGTTTGCTGTTTTTTCGTTTAGGGGATTTTTACGAGCTTTTTTTGGAGGACGCAGAAATCGGAGCCAAAGTATTGAATATTACTCTGACCTCTAGAGATAGAGGTAAGGATGGGCGTATACCTATGGCCGGTGTTCCATATCACGCCGCCGACACATACCTTGCTAAATTGGTTGAAGCCGGATACAAAGTTGCAATCTGCGAACAAATCAGCGAACCTTCCGGCGGCGTTCTAGTTGATAGAGAAGTAGTGCGTATTGTTACTCCCGGCACAATTTTAAGCGATTCTACGTTAATGCATTGCCGTAATAACTATCTTGTCAGCATTTCAAAAGCTGCTAATGCTATCGCCTTTGCATTTTCGGACATTTCAACAGGGGAGTTTGTTTTTTCGGAGATCTCTTATATAAAAGAAAATCTGGCTGACATTGTTTCTCAAGAAATCGGAAGATTCCAGCCTTCTGAATGTATTTTGTCCAACGATTTATATAATGACCCTGTTTTCTTAAAATACCTTACCAATAACCCTGATCCCAATATCTACCCTTTCCATAACTGGGATCTTTATGCAGCGGACTATAAAACTTCCAAAAAATATATTCAGGATCATTTTAAAATCTCTAATTTACATGCTTTTTCTCTCGAAGGAAAAGAAGCTGCATGTCAGGCAGTCGCAGCATTACTCGCTTATTTAAAACACACGCAAAAAAACCATGTGAACCACATTAAAAAAATTGGGCAATACAAAGCACTAAAAAGTGTTGAAATTGATAAGTCAACTCTAACCAACCTTGAGCTATTTTCGACTTTGAGAGATAACTCTAAATCAGGAACTTTATACAATACCCTTGATCGCACAAAAACTGCAATGGGAGCAAGACTGCTGAGAAAATGGCTGATGCAGCCATCATCAGATTTAGCAGAAATAAATTATCGTTTAGAAATAGTTGACTATTTAAAAAAACAACGTGACTTGAGAAAAAACATTGTATCTGATCTTAATAATATAATGGATATTGAGAGATTATTTTCCAAATTATCTGTTGGGTTAGGTAATGCACGCGATCTTGTAAATCTTAAAAATTCTCTAGTTACCGTTCTGTCTTTAAAAGGCAAATTAGCAGATCCGATATTCTCAAAATTTAATAACTCGCTGTCAGTCGATTTAAAAAATGCAATTGCTCCGGTAGATAAATATATTACGGACGATCCCCCGGTCGATTTAAAAGAAGGCGGACTGATTAAAACCGGAGTCAGCTCGAAAATAGATCAGCTTAGAACACGCGTCTATCATAGTAAAGAATGGATTTCCCGTCTCGAGAAAGATGAAAGGACTCGTTCAGGAATTACCTCATTGAAGGTAAAATATAACAAAGTATTTGGATATTATATTGAAATTAGTAATTCAAATCTTGAATATGTACCTGAAAATTATATTAGAAAACAAACTTTGGTTAATGCCGAGAGATACATTACGCCCGAACTGAAAGAACAGGAAGAGCTGGTTTTATCAGCCAGCGAAGAGCTGAAAAACCTTGAGTACGATCTCTTTCTTGAGGTAGTGCAGGAAGTCTTAAAATGTATTGATACTGTGCAAAATTCTGCCGAAGCAACCGCAATTTTAGATTGTCTTGTGACTTTTGCGGATACGGCTGAGCGTAATAACTATGTTAGGCCAAATATGACCACTGATGGCGTTATTGATATTAAAAACGGTAGACATCCTGTTATTGAATTGCTGATCGAAAATCAGCAATTTGTTCCAAACGATGTCTGTTTAGATAATTCTGAAAATCAACTTTTACTTATTACCGGTCCAAACATGGCAGGTAAATCTGTTTATATTAGGCAGGTTGCAGTACTTGTATTAATGGCTCATATCGGAAGTTTTATTCCGGCTACAGAGGCGTCAATCAGTCTTGTGGATAGAATTTTTGTTAGAAGTGGTGCATCGGACGTTATCTCAAAGGGATTGTCTACTTTTATGGTGGAAATGATTGAAGCCGCATATATCTTGAATCACGCCACTAAAGACAGTTTGATTGTTATGGATGAAATCGGAAGAGGGACAAGTACCTACGATGGTATAAGTATTGCCAGCGCAATCGCTGAGTATCTCGTGACCGGGTATTCATCCGGAGGGCCAAAGACTTTGTTTGCAACACATTACCATGAGCTCCAGAATCTTGAATCGCAATTGACCGGTGTCAAGAATTTTCAAGTTATCGTTAAGCACGAAAACGGTACGCCCGTATTTTTACACAAAGTAGTTACCGGTGGGGCTTCACATAGTTTTGGTGTTGCTGTGGCGAAAATGGCAGGAGTTCCTGATCAAATAATTTCACGGGCAAAAATCTTGTTGAGGTCTTATGAAAATGGAGATGCAGAACTTCCTTCAATTATTTATGATAATGCTGCTATTGAAAATTCTCCTATAACGGAAAAGCTTAAGGAAATTGACCCTCAAAAAATAACACCTATCGAAGCCTTGAATATTCTTGTAGATCTGAAAAAGTTAACAGAGTAGCACAATACCCGATATAATAATTTACACATGGGAATTATTAAAACCTTAGACAAGGAGACTATTTCTAAAATTGCAGCCGGAGAAGTTATTGATCGACCATCCAGTGTAGTAAAAGAATTGCTTGAGAATGCAGTAGATGCCAATTCAAAGTCCATAAAAATATTTATTAAGGATGCCGGATTAAAAGAAATAACTGTAATTGACGACGGTGACGGTATGTCAAAAGAAGATTTGAGCGAGTGCTTTAAAAGGCACGCAACCAGCAAAATCAGTTCCATCAATGATTTAGAAACTCACCTGCTTTTTGGATTTAGAGGTGAGGCTTTATATAGTATTGCCAGCGTTAGCCAGCTACTTATTTCATCAAGAAGATCAGACACTTTGGAAGGAAACTTCATTGATTTAGAAGGCGGAGATGTAATTAACTCGGGAATGATAGGTATGCCCATCGGTACAAAAGTGCAGGTTAAAAATTTATTCTATAATGTCCCGGCGAGAAAAAAATATCTAAAAGACGCCGGAGAAGAACTCAGATTTATTACAAATACAATAACCCGCTTCAGCATGATACATCCAGATATTAGTTTCAGATTTTATCACAACGAGACTGAACTGTTGAATTTACAGCAAGATGAGGATCACTGGGCAAGAATAAAAAACTTATTTTCTGAGGAGTATGCCAATTCTTTGATTCCAATAAGCATTTCAGACCCTGCGGTCTCAGCTAAAGGTTATATATCGCGTCCGGAAGAATTTAGAGCAGGCAAACTGAAACAATTTATCTATGTGAACAATCGTCATATTCGAGACAATATGATATCCGATGCAGTTAAGTCTGCCTATGGAAATTTAGCCGACAATAAAAAATATCCCCAATTTATACTTTTTATTGAAACCCCTGCAAATACAATAGATGTAAATATCCATCCGCAAAAAGAAAAAATAAGATTTTTAAATAAAGATTTAATTTATTCTTTGATACGAGAAAATGTTTTAGCAGCGCTGCAGTCTCAAGATCTTACACCGCAAAACAGTCCGTATAAATTTGTTAGAGATGCGCTGAGTGAGTCTGAGTATGATTTTGTACTTCCCCAAAATTTAAAACTGAAAGAAAATGAGCACGAAAATTATATTCAACTTCATAGTCTTTACATTGTTTTGGAAGTTCCGGAAGGCATGCTCATGCTTGATCAACACGCAGCACACGAACGTATTATATTCGAAAAAATGTCTACTGCTCTTGTAGAAAAACTTGACGACTATTATTCGATTGACTTATCTCAACCTCATGTTCTTATACTGGATAAGGAAGATTCTTATGTTGTTTATCAGGCTACTGACGTGCTGGAAAAAATAGGTTTTAGAATTTCTGAGAACAAGATTATGTCTGTTCCTTACTTTTTACAGGGAAGAAATTTAGATTTGATCCTCAAAGAATTTATTGATAACTATGACGACGGAAATTTAAAACCCGATCTTGATTCCAATACTTTAACTGCACTATCGCACCTTGCATGTAAGGCTGCTATAAAAGATGGCCAAAAACTATCACAGGCTGAAATGCAGTATATTGTAGAAGAACTGAAGGTATGTAAAACCCCTTATACATGCCCGCATGGACGTCCGGCACAGGTTCTCATCCCAAAAAACGAAATAGAAAAGTGGTTCAAAAGAACTTAGGCCAGCAGGTATCCAAACTCATTGCTCAAATCGATTTTCTTTAATATTTTTTTATTTGTTGTATTTATAAAAGATTTTATTATTTTATCTTCTCGGTATTCTATGTCTTGCTTTTTCACCATCGCTTCTTTGCTTCCCGTTATTAAAATGTATTTGGCATTTACTTTTGAAAGTAGTTCCAGTAGTGATTTCTCTTGACGGTAAATTACGGGAATTAGCTTTAACATAAAAGCAAAGTCATACGTTTCGTGATTGCTTGTTAAGAATTCTTGCAGCTCTAAATTAATCAACTCCACATAATCAGGTAGCTGCGCTGACTTAAGTTTGTCATAGGATTTTTTATCTTTATCGACCCACACAAATTCGTTGAAGTTAAATTTTTCGAAGGGGACTGTAATTGGAAACATTCCTCCTCCCAGATCAAGTACTTTTTTAGAAAGTTGTAATTCCGGAGTTATCTGCTCAAAAAAAGAATTAATTTCTTTCTGTCTTTCAGCTGTAGAAATATGAGACTCAGCCGACACATCACGGTTCATCTGATAGCTGCGAAGTTTGTAGTAAATGTCTTTTTTAAGATCCTTTATAAAATCTTTGTAAATTCTGGTTTTGTAAATTTCCTTCAAATCTCTATGTAGTATTTCAAATAAAGCCTTATTTTTATCAAGTTTTTGAAGAACTGCACTTTCAGCGTCTTTTTCTGATATTTTGTATTTTTTACATATTAAATTAACCTGTTCGTTAATGAAATCCCTGTTCACATTAGTATGATAACATTTAACCATGCCCACAACTCAATCTTTAAAAAATAAAGCACTAAGTTTTTTATTAGCTATTTTGTTATTAATTCTAGGAGGTTTTACTCTGACTTATGAGGAACCGGAGAAAGATGTTCTTGGTACTGATTACGTTTACGCAGAAGTAACCAAAGTAATTGATGGCGATACTTTTGAAGTTTCTATTGCCGGAGAGAGCTATAAAGTCCGCATGATAGGTATAGATACTCCCGAGACTGTTCATCCCCAAAAAGAAGTAGAGTGCTTCGGCAAAGAAGCCTTTGCCAAAACCGCTGAATTATTGTCTGGAGCAACCGTTATTTTAACCGGTGATTCTTCTCAGGATTCAAAGGACAAATATGGTCGTTTGTTAAAGTATGTTCATTTAGAGGATGGTACTTTTGTAAACAAGGTTCTTATTGAATCCGGTTATGCCTATGAATATACCTATGACGCGCCGTATAAATACCAAAGCGAATTTAGAGCTGCACAAAAGTATGCTGAAGATCAGGAGCTTGGTCTTTGGAATGAAAGCATTTGCCCATAACAAACCTATAGCTTTACATGCATGTGACTTTAGTATATAATGTCACCAATCTTTGCCCGGACCGGCAATCAAACATGGGTTCACTCTTAGTTTTACTAGGAGAATAAGGAGGTCGATATGACCACGAAAACTGGATCTACGCACAGGAATCGGTATGCTGTTTCCAACATTGGTACGAACGTGACTGCTTTTATGCCATACGGTGTTATTTTTTTGAAACCGTATCCCTTTGGCAATTTGCAGTTTCTTTACAATTCGTCTGAAATAGAAGAAGCTCATTTGCTTTTGCACTGGGCTCCCGAAATCCTGACGGATAATGGTTCTGATAGAGATGCCCTTCTGTATGCAGTACGCGAAGTTTTTACAGACTCTACTGTTACGCAAGTAGGTCATAGCCAGATCGATACCAGCATCCTTGTGAGTACGATTTCCATAGTTATGCCTCATCGAGTCAAATATCCTCCGAGTTTTGTTAAGGGTTATTCCCGAAAGCTATCCGGTGCATTGGCATGGCGCGTGCTGTCGATGATAGACGCTGATATTAGGCATGTTATTGCAAATCTGAAAGCTGATGCTTTGTTGGAAGTAATCTTCAAGGAAGATTCCATCAGAAAGATTCATAATATCAACTGGCTGCTGGAACAGGGTTTTCTGATGGCGGTTGATCAAAAGTTGAACGAACGCACAAATGCGATGTCCATTATCTCTGAAGTGCAAGCTCGAGAATCATGGGGAGAAACTGATCGAACCTTCCTATTCAAAGTCTTACGTCCTGAATTTGTGAATTCCTTCTTTTCCGCTAGTAAAGACGAATTTGTAAATTTATTTGGCGCCATTCTCGAAGGTGCGCGGGTATTGGATATTACAAACTACAATATATAAAAAAATAAACAGATGTCATGGGCAACAACTCAAGGCATCTGTTTTCTTTTTTTAATATTCAACAAACCTCTTGCAGTCTTCTTTTTGTTCAGAAAAATCATCATTATATTCTTTTTCCAGATCATTCCAGGAATCAATACAATATTTGTATGCATTTATACTGCCCTCAATGTTTAACTCATCAACAAGTTGTTCGATATTGCTGCTGTTTCTCAGGTATTCCTGCTTATTATCGTAAACTTGCATATACGTAATTTTTGAATTTGTATAGCCGTCCCAAAGTATTTCATCAATTTCCAGATTTCTTGCCAGCAGTTTTTGCAGCTTGTTCAGTTTATCCGACGGCACAAACTCGCTATCAACGTTTTCCCAACTCTTTAGAACTTCTGCATCTTGAATTTTTCTTTGTTCCCAAAAAATAACCTGTTCATAGTCATAGCTTACTAAAGTATTAGGATTTAAATTTTTCCTATTTTCCGGAGTTTCTGTTGTTTGCTCAGTGATCTTTTCCGGTGGAATTACAGCCGTACCATTATCTTCTGCAATTATTTTTTCAACAATTGAAATTGCGTGTTTTGCAGTTATTGCATATCCTATGCCTTCTGAGGGTTCATTTTGATTTATCCAACTGGTTTTAGCTGTATTTATACCTATTACTCCACAGCTATTCACGAGAGGTCCTCCTGAATTACCGGGGTTAATTGGTGTATCGGTCTGATATACTTTGATATCTTCATTCAGTGTTGTTTCTCTTGAAATAATTCCTTTAGTTATTGTTGAGTCACCGTAAGGGCTGTTAGGCCAGCCTACAGCGTACACTGTTTCTGCCAGAGTATCGTTTTCCGGATTTGCCCATTCGCAAAAGTTTTGAGCCTCATCGATGCGCAGCACAGCTATATCATCTTTTTCTGAAAAACCTGCAATGCGCGCCTTATATTCTATACCGTTATACAAAACATCAGAAAAACCATCTTTTGAACCGGAGATCACATGATAATTTGTTACCAGCCATCCCCCCGGTTTGATCACAAACCCGGATCCGTGTTGTTCGGAATTTCCTATAAGCAAAGTGCATTGTTTTGCTTTTCTCAAGGTTTCTTTTTCACTGCAACCTACCTCTCGGACGGATGTTATTTCATGCTGCGGTGCCGTCTTAAAAAATGTTAAGTAAAGTTCATACGAAGATTTTAGTCGGCTCACAACGTTTTTAGTGTCTCCTGCAATTACCAGCACAGTAGTGTATAACGTCAGCACAATAACAATTCCAATAAGAAGATATCTGGCAGCTAGTTTTAAGTGTTTGAAAAAGTCGTTCACTGCTAATAATTATATATTATGTAAGGCCGGTGATGTCAGGGGAAACTATACTTTTATAATCTTCTGACTTTATTGCAATTGATACGCGCCTGTCTCCGGCGTTGAAAACAATTATATTGTTGGAGAAAATTTCGGAATCCGCGATTACTCTTATTCCGAATAAATTTCCGAATGGAGGTACACCTCCAGGTACTACGCCCCGCGTTATATACATAACCTCATTTTCGGTAGCAAATCTTATGTCTTTTACTTCCAGATATTTTTTAAGTTTGTCTTTATTAAATTTTTTATCTCCCGGAACTACCAGCATAACAAACTCGTTGCTGTCTTTTGTTTTTTTTATTCTCACAATTAAGGCTTTGGTTCCTTGGTTCATGGTGTATTTTGGTCTTATCCTAGCGGCCTCTTCGCTTGTTCTGACGGGTTCGTGCTCCATGTAGTCAAACCATAGGTTATTCTTCTTAAGCAAATTTAAGATATCTTCAACTGTTTTATGATACGTCATTCTGATAATTCTTTGCGGAATATTGCTTGGGCGGTATCCCAGAAAAATGGATTATTATTATAAAATTTTTCCCAATACCACCACTCAGCTCCCCATAAGTAGTATTCTCTAAATCCTGCTTTTTGGGCGTACGCCATTGTATCCAAAAAGTCATGGCGCGACATAGTTTTATTTTTTTCTCTTTCGGCCAGTTTATTATTTATGGTAGGTCCCCATGGTTCTGCCTGTAATTCTGTAACTATTATTTTTTCCGGCGGTACAAGTGTTAAGTCTGCCTTAATTTTATAAGTCCAGTGTGCGAGCGGATATTTGAAGTAAATGAAGTTTCCTAAAAATACATGCCAAAAGTCATACCAGACTTTTCGATACATAGAAATCCCCAGATAGTCTCCAATCTGATAGGTCGGAAACCAAAAGCCGCCCTCACCGCTGTCTTGTACCAGCACCGGGCGTTTGTCCAAAGATTTTACAAGCTCGATTTCTCTCGTTACCAGGCTTTTTTTAATTTCAGGAACACATTCTCCAAACTTAAAAAATGGTTCATTTTCGACCTGCCACATTTTTATATTGTCATATCCTTTAAAAGTGTCCACAGCGACTTTTATGTATTCCAGCAGTTCTACATCTTTAAAATCGTCATTTCCCATTTCTTTCCACCATCCCGGCTCAAAGCATTCCGGGTATCTTGGAACTTTTCTGCCAATTGTCATGATTACTTTAACATCTCTACTGCGGGCTTCATCCAGCTGCCATAAAATATCTTCGAAATTATAATTGTCGCGATCTCTTTCGATGTCATCCCAGTAAGCCACCAAGCGCAAATTTCTCGAACCCAAATCATCCAGAATAGCTGTATAAACTGTTTTCCAGTCCATACCTAAATCTCTGGCATATTTATTGCTGAAGGTAATTCCATATTCAATATTCTCTTGTACTTTTGGCTTATAGATTATAAATAAAATAAAAGGTGCAATTGCTGCTAAAATCAAAAAAATGAAAATTACTTTTACCACGTGTAATCTAAATAACTTAACAATTAGATTGCGCGCGTGTTTGAATTCAATTACCTCTTTTGATAAGCCTCTTTTTTTAAATGGAAATATATCGGGCAGTTTCATATTACTTATTTATCGTACCACTTTTACATATCTTTGCGTATTCATAATACGAGGGTCTTGGAATTCTTTTTAGCCCGTTATTATGGTCAACTTCTATAAGACCGAATCGCGGCCAAAAGCCTTCGGCCCATTCGTAATTGTCTAAAAGGGTCCAGTGAAAATATCCTTTTAAAGGTACCCCTTGCTCTATAGCTTGTGCGCACTTCCACAAAATTTCATTTAAATACCAGGCTCTGTTTTTGTCCTCGGCATCTGCCAATCCATTTTCTGTAACATAAATGGGAATTCCGTATTTTTTTAATTTAACCAAAATGTGTTTAATACCTTCTGTTTTGAGCCACCAGCCCAAGTCGGATAATTTGTCATTCGCATTATTAAGCCTGAAGTTTTTAATTGTGTTGGTGAAATAAAAGTTTAAACCAATTAAGTCTAGATGACCTCGCAAGCGTTTTAAGAAGAAATCACTATTTAAATAATTAACTAATTTTGCAATTACTTTATCGTAAAAATAAACACCGTTATTGTATGTAATATTTTTTACTATACCCACTTTATAATCGCCGACTTTTTTAATTTCTGTGTACGCTTTATTATGTGCCGCTATCATATTGAATTGGCAAATCAGTACCAAGAGGGGGTTGGTTTTTTGCGGCGGCCATCTTCCTACTAGGTAGGAAACCACAGAATATACTTGAGGTTCGTTAATAGTTAGATATACATCAACTAAGCCGTCGAATTCTTCTGCGCACTTTCTTGCATAGCGTGCAAACAGGTTAGGTGTTCTCGAGGCTGTCCATCCGCCCAAATCAGCAAGCCATTTCGGACTGGTGAAGTGATGGAGTGTTACAAAAGTTTTGAGTCCTCTGTCTTTGGCTGCCTTTAACACTTTTTTGTAGTGGTCAAAATCTTTTTTACTGAATCTACCTTTCTCAGGTTCAAGCCTTGCCCATTCAACACCAATTCTAACGGCATTAGTATTCAGATTTGCTGCCAAATCAAAATCTTCTTCGTAGCGTTTGTAAGAGTCTGTTGCCTCACCGGATGGTTCCAGCGGCCATTTAGATTTATTCACAAATATTGAATTTTTATCTTTTGATCTGTCACGATTTTCCCAGAACCACCAGTCAGAATTTCTATTATTACCTTCAACTTGATGTCCCGCTGTCGAAGTTCCCCACAAAAAATCTTCAGGAAATTTATATTGTTCCATTATTAAAGTATAGCTAATTCCTGGTTCTAGCGTAATCTACAAAACCGCATCTTAATTCCAAATCTGTAGCGAAGGAATTATAATTGGAATAATCCCTAATATTTTGCTTTGCTGCAATACAAACCAGATCTTCCAAAGCAAAGCCATAGTAATTTGCGTTTGGTAAGTTTTTTGTATTTTCGCTGTCTTGTATGAAAGTCAGCCCTTTAATGCGTCCAAAAACTTTTTCGGTATCTTTCTCAGAAATGTTTTGAAAGACAACGCCCTTGCCTAAAATCTCATAATCTGCTTTTTGTGTTTGCCAGACAAAATTGGCATCCATAACCTCGACTACATTTTGCCCGACATTTCTTGCTATATCCACTAAAATATCATCGACAGCAAATTCAGAGCGTGCAGTTTGATTCTCTTGACTTTCATATTTTGTATCAGTTGCTGTTGTTTGTATACCGCCTACCTCAGGTTTTTTCATCTCCACATCAAATAAAAAAAGGAGGACAGGAATGGCTGCGAGTAAAAGCACAGTAATCAGACTTTTTATCTTCATATTTATATTTTACACAGGAAAATGTAAAGCGCCAGATCTGAATAACAATAAAATTAGATAGTTTCTAAAGTTATCAGATCCGGCGCGAATTTTTGGGTTTCAGCCTGTCCAATTTGTAAACAACTCTTTTTAAAGTTGAGGCTGAAACCGTGGCAAAAGGAGGAGAAGAGAAATCACTGCCGCTATTATACCCCATAGCCGTTTAAACGTCAACTCTCTTTACTGAAAGTCTTGTTAACCCACAATATTATTTGTTTACCAGATTTCTTACAGCTGCAGTAATTTCAGGGAAATTAAAGTATCGATTAAGCTCCTGTTCCCAATTCGGATCGGTTATATATACATGAGGTTCAACCCCCTTTCCTTCAATAGTGAGTCCGTCATCCCTAAGCGTTAAGCTATGTACAAGCATGACAGAGTATTCCTCATTTTCCGGATCCATTTGGTTATTTATTTTATATACACTTTCTACTGTACCCCAACCTTTTGTAGGCACGCCTACTAAGATGCCAACATTGTATTTTTTAAGTGTTGCCGCAAATACTTCACCGGAAGATTGCACCTGTTCATCAATTAGTACAATAACCTTTTTGTATCTAATCAGACTTGGTAGCCAACCTGTTACGGTTTTATAATCTTCTTTTTCACCTCTTACATAAAATTGATAAGCATACTGATCCTTACCTATGAACGGTCCTAAAAAGTAAGTTAACCCGTCGATTGCTCCACCTATGTTTCCTCTTAGATCTATAATTAATGTATCAAGCTGATTTGTTGCCTGAGCTTCTGCTTTATCCATAACTCTGACCAGTTCTTCTACAGTTGTTGGTGAGAACTTTGTTATATGAATGTAGAAAATTCTTGGGGAAATATAATAATTTTTAATTGTCGGATTTACTCCTAAGTCATCATACACTTTTTTATTTCCGGTATCTCCTAAAACTTCGTGAGCTAGCGAAAGTTTGTTCTTTTCTCGTGTTACCTCTTCGGTTTGAAGTTGCGTGTTCAATTCTTTTAGCTTTTCGTTGTAAGCTGTATCAATTTGTTCTTCACTGGCACTTTTAGAAACTCCTAAAGTATCGTAATGATTCGTATTGGGATCAACATTTTTAACTACATTGGCTAGTTCTTTCTGTTTTTGCGATGTGTATAAGCGACTTCTTCCGAATGGTTCTAAATTAGCTAGAGTAACATCCACTAGTTTTGACATAAACTCCTTTTTTTCATTATCGCTTTTTCCTGATAAGATACTGCTCAATACCCCCTCTATTTGACTTGTGTTTGTTACATTAGTGGTTACAGGTTTGCCGTTTATTTTTTCAATAGCCAATTTGACAATATTGCTAAGTTGTTCATCGGTGAGCACATTCCAATATTTAGATTTTATGAGGTTGTATACTTCGAAAAAAAATTTAATGTGTACATCCTGGCTTTGTGATATCGCCACGTCTCCTAGTGCCTCGTTGTCAAATACACTGCTGTCCGGCAGTAGGGTTTCCCATTCATTGCTTTTTGGAGATTTTCTTCCGGCAATTGCTATAATCAAAACTCCAACTACAACTAATGCTGATATTTTGGTTTTGTTATCAATTTTATCCAGTTTTAGTTTTTTTGAAATTTCTGAAGCTTTTTTGGCAGCTGTTACCATTTTCTTAGCTACTATCTCAGCTTTGTCCTTATCTATTTTTATTTTCGGAAATTTATTTTTAAATGAATCCGCAATTCTCATAGCTTATGTAATATATCATATTTCCCTCTACGGGAAATACTCTAGTTTATCACCCGGATTAATGTTTTTGTCATCGATTTGTCCGCCTCTAAGTTCCAATACATATTTTGCTTTTTGATATTGTGGGTAGTACGATTTGCATTGTTCAAAAAGACACGTGGCTGCATTTTTTTCAATATGCACTATATAAAAGTTTTCATCTAACCATATAATATCCAATGGGACTAAAGTGTTTTTCATCCACATTACATGTTTGCCTGAGTAAGGAAATTCAAATAAAATACCGCGGCTAGTATGTATATACGGTCTAAACATAAAGCCGACAGTTTGTTTCCATACTGTGTTTGCAATTTCGATATAGTATGTATGGCCGTTTATCGTAACTTTATCGAGTGTGCGGTTTCGTAACAAGTATGCTGCTAAAAACGATGCGACAACAAAAAAAGTAATAACATATATTTTTCGCATTACTTAATTCTATACAAATTGAATAATTAAGTACAAAGTGCCATAATTTAATAACTATGAAAAAAATACTTCCATTAATAATTCTAATATTAGTACTTATTTTCGTTGCATTCTTTGTTTACAAACCAAAAAGTGAGGTGCCTTCTACTAAAAGCACGTCACCGGGCATGACAGTAGGGGAAGGTGTAGTGGAAAAATTTAGTGGCTCGCTGATGGATTTGTTTAATTCTGGAAAAGCTATGAAATGTACTAGCACGTTTAAAACTGATGACGGAACAATGAGTACGTTAGCCTATGTATCAAAAGAAAAGACCTATGCAGAAACTATGTACAAAAGTACTGCAGGTGAAGAAATGGCTAACTACGCAATTTTCGATGGTGATTGGATGTACAGCTGGGATGACACAAAGAAAGGCACAAAGATGCAGATCTCAAAACTTGAAGAGTTGGGTGATGATACCGAAGTAACCTATGACGAAGAAGAAATGGATGAAACTGATTTTTCCGAAGTAGATAAATCGGTAGAAATGGATGCCGACTATTCTTGTGAACCCTGGTCCGTTGATAACAGTAAATTTTCTCCACCGGCAGATGTCGAATTTATGGATTTTGAGGAAATGATGCAGCAAGCATTGCCTGAAGGAATGCCCCAGGTTGATTGTTCACTTTGCGATGAGCTTGATGATGCCGCAGCTGCTGCACAGTGTAGAACAGCTTTGGGTTGTTAAAATTTTAAAATAGAAGTAGTATATGCTCATGAAGAACCGACGCCCTACCAGTCGGCTTCTTCGTTTTTATAGAATAAACTAACTGCTTATGCTTGTAGTAAGCGTTTTCATAGTTTTGGCGAGTGTTGTTTTGCAAAAAAATTACTGCACACCTTTTGTGTAAATCGATGGTAGTTGCGAATTTTTATATAAAACTGCCTGTTAACATTGTTTACAATTCTATCGAATCTTATTTCAATAAAAAACAAAATTGGCGTGTGATTATTTTTGACTGTAAAATCAGATAATGTCTGCAACCACTTTTATGCAAAGATCGTTTGATTACAAAAGGTTTTTTGATATTAGTTTTTATAAGAATAAAGATGTGCAGAAATCTCTTTTTGTCACCGTTGCCTCCATATTAAATGGTTTTTTCGCTTATTTACTGCAAATATTTTTAGGCAGATCACTAACCGTAGGAGATTACGGGACCTTCAATGCGTTCATGTCGCTATTTAGCCTCTTAACATTTTTTAACGCAGCGATTTCCACGGCAGTGATAAAGGTAGTATCAGAGCAGCAAGACAAAAAAATGCTGACTGCATTGTTTTGGGATTTAAGTCTAAAATTTTTTGGTGTAGGTGCCTTGCTCTTTCTTGTCTTGGCCTTATTTAAAAACCAGCTGTCTGATTTTCTTAATATTTCGGAACCGGTGCTGTTTATATTTTTTGGCCTATACCTATTTTCAAAATACTTTTCATTACCGTTAAACTCTTTTTTACAAGGTCTGCTAGAATTTAACCTTTATTCGTTAGCATTAATCTTATCCGGTTTTTTTAGAGCCGCATTGGCAATTGCTGCCGCATACTTGGGTTTTGCAGTGATAGGTGTTTTTATTGGAATTAGCACAGCGGAATTTCTTGTAGTTATTTTAGTATTTTTGTTGTTAAAGAAGCACTTTATAAATTCTGAAAAAAAATATGAGCTGTCACTTTACGAAAAAAGAATTATTCAATTAAGTTTGCCTGTATTTACAACTTATTTTGGAATGATGTTTTTCTTTAATATAGATATATTGATGGTTAAAAAATTTTTTGATGCTAATACTACCGGTCTTTATGTAGGCGCCGCCACAGTTGGAAAGCTGCTATTGTTTGGTGCCAGCTCTGTTTCATTTATAATGTTACCGCAAATTTCCAGCCTGAGAGCACGCTCAGAAAACTACCTGTCCAGATTCAACACTTTTGCTCTGGTGCAAACGGCCATCGCACTGATCGGTCTTATAATATTTTTGATATTTCCTAAATTTATTACATTGCTATTTTTTGGAAAGAACTTTTTGGGATCCGTTAAACTTGTACCCTTGTATGCACTTTTTATATCAATTTATGTGATGATAAATTTTATGACGAGATATTTTATTGCTATCGATCGTGTGAAGGTGACTAACATCCTATTAATTGGTTTTTCCTTTTTACAGTTTGTTTTGTTGGCAATATTTCACGGTACACTCGAAGCGGTGTTAAGCGTTAATTTGATTGTAGTCACCGGGCTATTTTTATCTTTAGTTTATTACCATTTTCGTGTCCATGCAGCTTAGTTCAGACCTGATTGGCCTCTGCCGTCCCAGCCTTTGGTTTGTGCTCTATTTTTTATAAAGTATTTAAAAATTGAAAAAGAGTCGATAATCATGTAGCCCACTACAATTAATTTACACGAAATTGACGAGCACTTTTTCGAATTTAATTCCATCATATATCTTTCGTATTTTACAATCTGCTTTTCCCAAGGAATGCCTGTTGCTTTTTTGAATCCTTTTTTCTGCAGATCATTCATTAGCTTTTGATCTTTTAATGTGCTTAATATCGCATCTGCCAGTTTTTCCGGACTTTTTGGTTCAACCAGTACACCTGTTTCTCCTACAACCTCAGGATTAGACCCGGCTGTAGTTGTAATGACGGGAGTTCCGCATGCCATCGCCTCATAAAATACCCAACCAAAGCCTTCATAGAGTGTTGGTAAAACAAATAAGTCTGCCAAAACGTAGTATTTCGCCAATTCGGGGGTCTTATTTGACATACTACCCAAAAAGCTAATGTTAGAAGTTAATCCGTATCTGGTTACGCTGTTTTCCAGAAACTGTCTTTCAATCCCATCTCCGATTATCAGCCATTTTATACCCTGTATTTTTCTTTGATTGACTATGATATCCATAGCTTCTACCATAGTTATAAGATTTTTTCTTGGATCTAATCTGCAAACTGTCAGCAAAATCTTATCTTCAGGTTTGTTCTTGTGTATTACCGCTAGATCAGAAACATCGTAATTAGGGTGAAAAATATCAAGGTCAAATCCTTTTGGAATTATTTTTGCAGAATAACCCATTTTGATACTTTGCTGATTCATGAAATTTGTAATATGTACGGTGCCGTCAGCCCTTTTTCCCTCGAGTATTTCAAGATAAGTATCCCCGGCAAGTATCATAATATAGGGATACCCAAAAAATATTTTCAGCACTCTCGCTAATAACGCTTCAAGAGAAAAATGCACAGATACAAGATCAAATTTTTCTCCTTCATTACGAAGTTTAACCACTTTAAAAAAGGCTCGTATTAAAAACAATGCTGCATGAATAATGCCGCTGTTGTTGTATGTTAGGTATTCTGTAGGGGACTTAATATAGAAAAGTTTTACTTTTGATTTATCCAGATCCTTTAGTTTTTCAAGTTTATCTCCCTGCGCGGTAATTACTGATACCGTATGCCCTTTTTTTGCCAGCCATACCAAAAGACCTTGAATGTGCGCCTCGTTACCGCCCTCGTTATAACCGACCCATCTGTTTATTAGTAGTATATTTAGCTTTTTTTGATATATAACAGAGTCCATCAAACTAATATTACCACTCAAGTTGTAATATTATTAATTAAAACTTTTCGTGGGAAATAAATTCTGTTATTGGTTTTCTGTCTTTTTCTATGTGAGGAATAGGTGTTATTCTTGGATACCCAAAAATCATACATCCCAGCATTTTGTAATTTTCCGGAATATTTAAAAGTTTTCTGGTAGTTTCATCATCAAGTGTTACCCAACAGCTGCCGATACCCATATCCCAGGCGGTTAACCACATATTGTACATTGCAATAGCAGTACTGTAGGTATATTGATCATGTTCTGCCAGCCAGGCATCTGCGCCTTCTTCCTCTTTTGATAAACCGACCACCATGATAGGTGCCAGTTTGATAAATTTACCATGATCCGCAGTCTCTGCCAGTTTTTCCATCATTTCCCTTGATCTGACGATTATAAAATGCCACGGTTGTGCATCAATCGGGCTGGGGGACCATCTGGCGGCTTCTAAAATTTTCGCAAAATCCTCAGGATCAATTTGTTTATCCGAAAATGCGCGAATGGATGTACGTGATTTAATTGCTTCCAATACGTTCATAATTTGAGTATAGCAGATGCTTTTTGGACAATACTAATTCGGCAATAAAGAATGCTGCGGGTACAAACATTAGCGTACTTATCATTTGCATGCGTAGAAAGGGAAGTGAGTTTATGTATGATGCCATTAATCCCGTCAAAGTATGTTTGTACATACCACTGATCAACCACACCCCAAAATTTGTCCACAAATAGAAAAAAATATTTGCTCCAAGTCCTGTTGTGACGGCTGATACAGTCTTGTTGTTTTGCATAAATTTATGCGCGGATAAAGCAGGTATTAAAAATCCGGTCCAGGTAAACAAAAAAATACTTGAATTAGTTATTATCAAGTCAGTAGAAAATAGCAACGCAGCAGTTATGAAAAGACTTTCTTTATATCCAAAATATGCCGCTGTAAGAAGCATCACAACTGTGATTAATTCTATGTTGGGTCCAAAATCAAACACAGTACGTTCAAGAAATGCTGCCAGAAAAAGCAGGAACAGTATCGCAAATTTTTTAAGCACTAGTATTCTATCTCCTCGAATTTCCACAAAACCTTATCATCCTTGTTTAGAATCATTTTATCTGCAGCTATCTGTCCTTTTTCCCCATTTACGCTGTAAACCCAGGCCATTTTTTCATTTCCTTCGATGTTGCCTATCTTTTCTACAAAAACACCAAAATCGTACTTTTTGACTGCCAATTCAATATTATTTTGATTTACAAATGCTTCTAGTGCAGAATAAGCAGTTAAGTTAGCTTCTAGATTAATATCTGATGTCTGGCTGGTTCCATTTCCAAAATCTACAGTTACCTCAACCATTTGGTTCATAATCTCAGGAGCAACGATTGGTTGCTGAACAGGAGATCTGTTGTAATATTCAGTCATTCCTGTTATCACGCCAAAGCAAATTAGTATAACGAGTAAATATTGTATGTATTTTTTATTCATAAGCTTCTCCTAAGCGGGAAAACACTAATTACTATTAGAACCGCTAGTTTTCTGACTTTACGGTTGCGCTACAGTACGAGACTTACACTCGTTTTCCTTGAACACAGTTCTTTAGATATTATGCACATACATAGTATTAGGCACAATGTTTTTTTAGGCTAACGGTCTTTTCATGCTAATGATTACGTTGCTTGATTTACCATCTATAGAATTTAGGTCGAAAATATTTATCACTTCCCACCCATCAACACCATAACTGTTTAATTGGTCTTCCAGTTGCTGTGTTTTCATATCGCTTTCGATGTACCGGCCTACATTTACTTTCGCGATTTTGTATTCCCACTTAATCATAAGAGAATCCTAGCATACCCCGAAGTTGATGAGAACCAAAAAAAAATAACCGCCAGTTTTTGTTTAATCTGGCGGTTTTATGGCTATCCCAAGATAACCTGCATGGTTTTATCTATCGTCTCCCAAACTGTATCAATTGGCGCGTTACCATCGACGACAAAAAGCTGATTTTGTTCATCGTAGTGCTGTATCAAGGCAGTAGTTTGCGCAAGATACGTCTGTATACGGACCCGGATTGTTGCCTCCTTATCATCATCCCTTTGGTAAAGTTCCACGCCGTCATGATCACAAATACCAGTTGTCTTTGGTGGGCTACTTGTTGTGTTATAGGCAGTCTGACAATGTGGACATGTCCATCGCCCGGCCAGCCGTTCTACAAGATTATTTTCATCTGCATCCAAAAATAGTGCTCCGAGAAACTTTGCGCCAAGCTTTCTCAGAAATGCTAGGAGAGCCTCATTTTGTGCTGGAGTGCGTGGAAAACCGTCCAGCAGTACCAACTGATCTTTTTTTGTACAGCTCTGCAGTTTAGCTTCGATGAGCCCGATCACAATCTCATCCGGTACAAGTTCCCCTTTTTTCATATATTCTTGAGCCTGTAAGCCGAGCTCAGTTTTGGTTTTAACATGCCACCGCAATTCATTCCCGGAAGAAATATGCAAGGCTCCGAACGTTTCGACAATACCTTTTGCTTGTGTGCCCTTACCTACCCCAGGCGGTCCGATAATAACCATGAAATTTGCCATGTCTGCCTCCTTCGAGATTTTTAAAGTTGCAAGAATTATACATCAACTTTATGTCCTGACAACTTGCGATAAAGATTAAAACATTATATTTGGAATTGTGTATATGAAATGCGAATGCTAAACTCGACAAATGCAGTGTACGATAATTATACCTTGCTACAATGAGGCAAAAACGATAAAAAAGCTGTTAGATACTTTGATTAATGCGTCAAAAAATAATGGTTATGAATCAAAGTGTGAAATTATTGTTGTAGATGATGGTTCTAGCGATAACTCTGTAGATATTATTTCCCGGATCAGACATCCAACTCTTAAGCTAATTAGGCACACTAAAAATTTAGGAAAGACTGAAGCTATCAAGACCGGGCTTAAAGTGGCTTCGGGTGAGTACATAGCTATTCAAGATGCCGATTTAGAATATAACCCAAGTGATTTGTTTAAGTTAATTAACAAGGCGTTTAGTGGTAATCTTGATGTGCTCTACGGTTCTCGGGTTTTGGCACCGAATCCAACCGCTTATCCGGCGTATTATTTGGGGAGTCGTGTGATTACATCATTATTTAACAAACTGTTTGCCCAGAATATCACTGATTTACCCACGTGTTATAAGATTTTCAAAAAAAGCCTTATACAACCCGCTGATCTAAACCATAGCCGTTTTAGTTTTTGTGCTGATGTTTCCTGTATATTTGCAAAAAAAAACATTAAAATAAAAGAACTGCCGATATCTTACCTCCCAAGAACATCTGCTCAGGGTAAAAAAATTAAGTCTTTAGACGGATTGCAGTTTATATGGATTATTGTAAAGCATTACTTAGATTTATTGCTCAATACAGAAAAGAAAAAAGAAGCTTAATCCTCCTAATTTTAATATTATTTCCTCTTTTTCACAGAAGTGCTGAAGCCTTGTACACTGCTTTGTTTTTGTTATTAGGCGGCTTATTTTTATATTTTAGAAGTGTGTTTAGAAATAAGGCTGCTTGGAATTTACTTGTATATTTATTTTCCTGTACTTTTTTAATATTGCTATTAGCATACTCATATACTTATACAAGGTACGACAGCTGGGACGGAAATTTATGGTATTTGAAACACATTTTACTTCTAAGTAAAAATTATTATCTTAAAATTGTAAATGTTGCATATGTTCCTTATCCTGTCGAATTGGTTTTGTCTGTGGTTTATAGATATACAAATATAAATATCACGACTTTTATTCTT
This sequence comes from uncultured Candidatus Saccharibacteria bacterium, assembly GCA_964590955.1. Classification (GTDB taxonomy): domain Bacteria; phylum Patescibacteriota; class WWE3; order UBA101185; family UBA10185; genus CAZPYT01. The sequence continues at coordinate 51,142 of CAZPYT010000002.1, forward strand.
TCTTTGATGTATTTTGTAAACGGATACCTGACATATAAAATATTTTTTCGATTAAGTTCTAACTCCAAGACAGTTTTAATACTTACATTTTTAGCCGTCACAACACCATATTTCTTAAATTTTCATTTTCTGCAATTAAAAATTGAGCCTTTTTTGCTCTTTTTCTTTTACCAGGCAGTTATTTATTACTACAATTTTATTGAAGCACCTGCAACAAAAAGCGCTTTAATGTTAGGAATATTTTCAGGCATGGCTATTCTGATTAAAATTTCGACGTTTCCCTTTTTTGTATTTCTTCTTATTACCCACATTATTTTTTCAAAACCTTTGGACCCAAAGCTTTTAGTTTCTATTATTGCACCGACATTATTGATAATAACAGTATGGGTATATATTTTTGGTATTCATATACCATGGACTTCCATAAATATGGATGCTCGTTTTAAGCAGGTAGCGCCATACTTTTCTATGAACCCGAAAAGTTATGAACAGTGCCTTAAAGAATTGAAAATAGTAGATTTTTCTGATTTTTTTAATGACACAAATACGTCTAAATTTTTTCTTTTAAATCAGGTAGAAAAATTTGTAAATAACTCATCAGCGCACAATTTACCTTTTTCAGGTTCCCAAGTTGGTAGTATTGCTTTTTTTTCAGTGCTATTGTATCTACCCTTCTTAGCAACAAACAAAAAACTAAGGTCAGACCCGATTTTTGTCAGTTCAAGCTTATATATAATTTTCTATTTTATTTATATTCGCGGTGTTTATTGGTATCTTCTGATGTTATACCCATTTACAATATTCGCTTTTTATGATTATTTCTTAAACGTATCGATAAGCCGTAGCATTAGTAATTTGCTGCTTATTGCGAATGGTATGGCTCTGTTATTCATGACGTTTGAAACTATAGACAGGCATGCTATGGGCATAG
>CAZPYT010000003.1:0-34380 GCA_964590955.1 uncultured Candidatus Saccharibacteria bacterium
AGCGTAGCGGAAGCTGCAAACAGCAAGATCAAACAGCAGACTGCACACTTTAGTGTGCAGTCGTTGATTTAGTGTTTGATTTTCACCGTAGAATTCATTGTCAAAATAAGGTTTACACAAAAAACGTCTGTGCCTATAATATCCACATGACATCAAAAGAGATTTTGAACAAGTTTCTTAAATATATGGGCGAAAAAGGGCATAAACAAGTGCCTAATGTATCTCTTGTTCCTGAAAATGATCCTACACTTCTGTATGTGAACTCGGGTATGTTTCCTTTGGTACCTTATCTTTCCGGTGAACAGCATCCTTTAGGGAAAAGAATTATGAATGTGCAAAGATGCCTGCGTTTTTTTGAGGATTTAGATAATATTGGTACAACTAACCGTCACACCACTGCGTTTCATATGATTGGTAACTGGAGTCTTGGTGATTATTTCAAAGAAGATCAGCTCAATAATTTTTACACATTTATTTTTGAGGAATTGAAACTGGATCCTAATAAAACCTATGCATCAGTTTTTGTAGGCGATAAAGATGCCCCAAAAGACAAGGATTCCGTAGAAATCATTCAAAAAATATTTAAGAAATACGGAATAGACGCAAAACTTGGTGAAAGAATTTTTGAATATGGAAAGGAAGACAACTGGTGGCAGCGCGGTGAAGCTGTTGGTGAGCTCGGCGGTCCCGATAGTGAGGTTTTTTATTATGTTGGCCGGGAGGGTACAGGTTTAGGCGAAAGTCCTGCGAGCAAACAAGACGAATTTTTAGAAATAGGTAATTCAGTTTTTATGCAATATAAAAAAACCGAAAAGGGCTGGGAGGAACTTCCGCAAAAAAATGTAGATTTTGGTGGTGGGCTCGAACGCTTAGCCATGGTATCCCAAAAGAAACATGATATTTATGAAACCGACAATTTTTATCCCCTTGTTGTGGCTGCTGAAAAAATGAGCGGTAAAAAATACGGTGAAAGCTTTGAAACAACAAAAGCTCTGCGAATTTTAGCCGATCATATGCGTTCGGCAACATTTTTAGCTATGGATGGGGTTCTGCCCGGCAACAAAGATCAGGGTTATATATTACGCCGGCTAATTAGACGCATGGTTAGATATGGAACCCAATTAGGTATAGAAAAAGATATTTCGGTGAACCTGGTACCGGAAGTGGTGGGCATGTTTTCATGGTTATATTCGGATTTAGAAGAAAAACAAGATACAATCCGTACAGTTTTTGCGAGTGAGGAGGAAAAATTTAGAAAGACTCTTAATAAGGGTGCTAAAGAAGTAGCAAAAAAATCAGATCTTTTGAAAAATCTTATTGCTGAGAAAAATATAGAAAAACTGGCGGATACAGCTTTTGATATGTATCAGTCGCTAGGATATCCGTCTGAAATGTTTATCGAGGATTTAGCTGATATGTCGCAGGATCTGAATGACTCGCTGATTAAATCCGTAGAAAAATCATTTAAAAATAAATTTGATTCTCATCAAGAATTATCTCGACAAGGGGCTCAGCAAAAATTCGAAGGCGGTTTAGCCGATCACAGTGAGCAAACAATTAAATATCATACCGCCACCCATTTGTTAAACATGGCATTACGTAAAGTGTTAGGTGCGCAGATTATGCAGCGCGGATCTAATATCACCGGTGATCGTTTGAGGTTTGATTTTGATCATAGCGAAAAACTTACGGATGCCCAACTGGAGGAATTGGCAACTATTGTAAATGATGCCATTAGAAAATCACTGCCTGTAGATTTTGTCATGCTGCCAAAAGAAGATGCTGAAAAGCTTGGTGCAGCGCATGCCTTTAATGAAAAATATGGTGATACCGTAAAAGTTTATTTTGTAGGAGACTCATTAGAGAATGCCATAAGCAAAGAATTTTGCGGGGGACCTCATGTTAAAAATACCTCTGAAATCGGTTCACTTGAAATCTATAAACAAGAAAAAATAGGAGATGGCCTGCTCAGGCTTTATGCCAAATAATCAATTTATTTACTGGCAGGTGCCAATTTCCATCCATTATTAGGATAACTGTTTCGACAAGCTTTAAATTAGACATATCGCAATTATAATTTTCATTACAACAGTGCTTGTAGTATAATCGGCGCAATATAACTTTTTAGGAGGTTACGATGACACCAATATTCTGGTTAGCCATTTTTGCGCTCTTAGTCTTTGCGTATTTCTTTGCTGTGCTATGGAGATATAGCCGAAGACTATTTGGCGGAAGTTTGGCCCTAACACAATTGAGTTTTCTTAATGCGCGAATGTCAAAGACCCCCTTGATTTATGTCATTCGGGCTGCTGACAGTAGTCAAAAATTTTTGATCTTTTATCGTAAAGGTAAAAGCGTAACAATATTAGCGAACTTTGAGAATATAATCAGATTTTCTTACGTGTGCACAATCCCACTGAATGATTTTGCCGCGCTCACTGGAAAGATGGATACAAAACTTACTGTTTCAGAATGGCTGCGTAAAATCTATCCCTCGCTAAAGGGATCACCAGATATGTTGCAGTTACCCTATGGTACTCATCTAGTCTTGTTTCTTTTTGCAGGGTTAATTCCATTTCCTTTGTGGGTGCCAATAAAGGAGATTTTAGACAAATCATCGGAGGTATAAATGCACATCGAAAATACTGTGCTATTACTAACGCTCGTGGTATTTATAACCGGGGTGATAATCTGGGACCATTGTGTTAAGACGCGGTATTCAAAAAGCAATTTCGTTGAAGAAATTACCGCCGAAAATGTTGCGAAAAGGGTGGTTAATGTCTTATTAGCAAGTGATTTCGCGCTATATACACTTTATGGAGAAAACATTGTTGTTTTTCACCGCGAAAGGGACACTGTTTGGGTATTGCGCGGAGACTCAAGTTTTTTCACAGGATTTGAGCTTTTTCGCATATCTTTTATTGCATTTCGGCTAGCTTCGTATAATACAGAAAATGTGGGTACGCTTCTCGAGACAGTACTTAAAGATGCAACTTCCCTAGAAGGTGTACATAGTCTAAATGACGCAGTCTCCGCAGCGCATGTTCCTATGCAATATCGAGCTGATATTTTGCGCCAAATTGCATGATGTCCTGAAGACCTTTGGTTTAATTTGCCTCAGGTTTTCAAAAATTTCCAAAGAGAACAAAACTAGTTACAATTTAAGGAGTTCAAAATGAATCTTGACTTACAATTGCCTGAAACCTACCTCTTACTATTTTTGTTAATTGTCACACTAATATGGCTTGTTGGCTGGGCATTGGATGCACGCGTGAGAGAGAAGTATGCCGGCGGAATTCATGTTGGTAAAGTCTTTGGTACCCAGGATCTATCTCAGTTAGTGCAAGTAGTAAGCAAATGTGATCATGCTATTTTCACATTCGCGTCGCCGGAGAAAAGGCACAAGTTTGTTATTGTTCATCGTATGGATGATATTGTAAAGATATTAGAAGTTGGCTTGTCGGAATTTCCCGCCATGTACACGATCAAATTTGAGGATTTCTGTAATTTATGTCCGCGAGGTAACCACACCTTCAAGCATATTGAGGCTTGGCTGCACGTAGCTCATCCAAAAATGTCGAGGTATAAGGAACAACTTGCCAAGACCCAGAAACTGGATGCGTATTTCAGAAAACTTAATTTGCCAAAAAGATATTTTGCATACGTATCGCAAGAAATTTCAGGATAGTGCAATCAAAAAACAAGACTCCGGATTATTCATACCTCCGGGGTCTTTTTTGTAATTTCTTTACTTAATACTGCTTGTGTAAGCAAGTAGATTAAGTTATCCCAACGTAGTTGGGCTTTGTAGAGCACAAAACCACCTGCGTAAGCTGGTGGATGTTTATAAACAAAATTATATTAATGCAATGTAATTTGTAATATAATCGCTCTAACATATCCCCTAAGGAGTTGATTATGCCCCCTACATTTTTCTTTGCAGTGTTCGGTTGTTTGTTTATTGTCATAATAATCATTATGAAGGTTGAGGAAATACTTGAGGCACGAAAGTATCAAGGACATATCGTACATCCGGGCAAAGACACTTTTACATTTGCGAATCTGGAGACTGCTTTACGAGAATCCCCCCATGTTCTTGTGATGCAAAAAGATGTGAATGAATTTGTGATCGTGCACCGCCGTCTCGATAGGCTGTACGTTCTTTATACTGCAGGCACCGATCTTCTTTTCAAAAGTTATGCAGTAAACGCTTTTTTTGATGATGTTTGTGCTAAACAAAGTTCAGTACCGGTTTGGGAATGGCGCCATCGTGGCTTCAATGAAAGGGCTCTCAGCAGGAAAACCTATCCATGTACTTCCAGACTTCGTAGAATTTATAACGACATGTGGATACCTCCTGTATTGGTGAACAATTTTCTGAAGAGTTATTCTACCGGAGGATGAACATGCTCAACGATCTTTTATTTGCGCTTTTAGCCCTTGTTTTTGCTACCGGTCTTTGGCGGATTTACATTTACGCGGCATATGCGCCCGTTATTGTAGAGCGTATGCAAAGTTTTCGGGCTATTCAATTATGGCTGTCGTTAGGTCATAGAAAAAATCTGGTGTTTGTTTTTAAAGGTAAGGATCGTGGCAAATTTATGATAATAAATCGCCAGCAGGAGATCAGCTATATAGTTTATTGCCTGTATGACTCAGGAATTAAACTGAGAGTGGTGGCAAATGCAGATCTGTTGTACTCGATAATAACCATAAATAAGACAAAGAAAGAAACTGTGTTTGACTGGTATTGGTCTCAGCACGAAAAGCTTTTTAAAACGCATAAGACTTTTAATGAGGATGTACCGTTGGTCAAGCACCTGTTGAAAGCGAAAATACCGCTAGTCTTTGTACCAAGAATTCTAAGAGAACTCGGCTAAACTTAAAGACCCTTATTCCCAAAATAAGGGTCTTCCCATTTTTATATTTGGAAACACTCTTGACACTCTCAAGTATCGAGTGCTATAAATTCAACGCTATTATATCTTTTGTGTTATAGTAGCTTGTATGTTTTAGTATTAAGTTTCGGTTTATTATTTTGTGACGGATGCTTGATCTGCATTTGTTACAGGAAAATCAATATGTCAAAATAGCCGAATGTTATATGCTTATATGACCTGCTGCTTTTTGACAGATAAATGTCTATGCCAAAAATAAAACCATTATTCGATAATCTACTTATCGAACCTCTATCAAGAGAAACCACACTGCCGTCAGGTATCGTAATCCCTGATTCCGCAAAAGAAAAGCCCCAAGAAGGAAAAGTTATTGCAGTAGGTACTGGCAAAATCGATGAAAATGGAAAAAAAGTCGATATGGTTGTAAAACCAGGAGATATTGTCATGTACAAAAAATGGGGTGGTACAGAAATTAAAGTTGAAGGTAAAGAAATGCTTCTGGTAAAACAGGAGGACATTCTTGCCATCGTTGAAAAATAAGGAGGATTTATTATGTCAGCAAAACAAATTATTTATGGTGAAGAAGCAAGAAATAAATTAAAGTCAGGTGTAAATGCTTTAGCAAAAGCTGTGGCAACTACACTTGGTGCTAAGGGGCGAAATGTTGCCTTAGAAAAAAGCTGGGGTGCACCTCAAGTTGTAAATGACGGTGTAACTATAGCTAAAGAAATTGAACTCGAAGATAAATTTGAAAATATGGGAGCTCAGATTGTCAAAGAAGCTGCCAGTAAAACAAACGATGTCGCCGGTGACGGAACTACAACCGCAACTGTTTTGGCTCAGGCCTTAGTTGAAAGCGGTTTACGAAATATCAGTGCCGGTGCAAACCCAATGATATTGAGAAAAGGTCTGGAAAAAGCGACCGAAGCTGTTGTTAACGAGATACAAAAATTGGCAAAACCAATTTCCACCAAAGAAGAAAAAGCTCAAATAGCAAGAAATTCAGCGCAGGACCAGGAAATTGGTGATCTTATTGCTGAAACAATGACTAAAGTAGGCGATACAGGCGTAATAACTGTCAGCGAAGGAAAAGGTTTTGGTATGGAACTGGAATACAAAGAAGGTATGCAGTTTGATAAAGGCTACGCATCACCTTATTTTGTGACCAATCCTGAAAAAATGGAAGCTGAAATAAACGATGCCTACCTTTTAGTTACCGATCAGAAAGTTTCTAACTTGCAGGAAATGCTTCCCATGCTCGAAAATTTTGTCAAAGTTTCAAAAAATTTGGTGATTATTGCAGAAGATGTAGAGGGTGAGGCCTTAGCAACTCTGGTTGTAAACAAACTCAGAGGCACTTTCAACGTTTTAGCTGTAAAAGCACCGGGATTTGGTGACCGTAGAAAAGCAATGCTTGAAGATATTGCAGTTTTAACCGGAGCTACATTGATTAGTGAAGATATGGGTCGAAAGCTTGACTCTGTCAAAGTCGAAGATTTGGGTAAAGCAGATAGAGTACTTTCTGACAAAGACAACACTACAATTGTTGGCGGGATGGGCGATCCAAAAGCTATTAAAGCAAGAGTCGCGCAAATAGAAAACCAGATTGAAGCTACCACATCCGACTACGATAGCGAGAAGTTGAAGGAAAGACTTGCAAAACTTACCGGAGGCGTAGCCGAGATAAGTGTCGGAGCTGCCACAGAATCTGAAATGAAAGAGAAAAAGCTCAGAGTAGAAGACGCAGTAAATGCTACCAAAGCTGCGGTAGAAGAAGGCGTTGTAGCCGGGGGTGGAATTGCCTATTTGAGAGTAAGAGAAGCTGTTAAAAAGCTAAAACTTGAAGGTGACGAGGAAATTGGCGCTAAAATTTTATACGAAGCATTGGAGAAACCCACAAGAATTATCGTAGAAAATGCCGGTGGAGACAGCGGTAAGGTTTTAGCAGAACTAGAAGCACAAACAGCAGCCAAAAAAGATCCTAATATTGGTTTGAACGTTGTTACCATGCAGTATGTGGACATGATCAAGGCAGGTATTATCGATCCCGCTAAGGTTACCAGAAACGCGATGCAAAATGCAGTTTCTGCGGCCACTATGATCATAACTACGGAATGTCTGGTTGCGGATATTCCGAGGGATGAGCCTGCAGCGCCCGCCGGAATGGGTGGCGGTATGCCGGGAATGATGTAGTTAGTATTAGCGGATGTATACAAGAAGAAGCGCTTGAAAAGGCGCTTTTTCTTTCCCCAGCCGCGGGACCTATAGTATTGACTGGCGGGCGCTTATGACCTATAATTAAGGGAATCAACAACATTGGAAGTGTATAAAGGAGAAAAAGATGAAGACTTTGAAAAAAATTGCAAATAATGCAGTAACCGCCATGACGGCGACCGTATTTTTTATGATCTTTTTGGGTATTTGGTATGAAGTCTTTGAGATTATTACTAACAACCCTCAGATCACCGGAGTGCCCTACAGCCCAAAGCCCTTGGTAGTAACCTTTTACCTTGTGGGTACTTTCTCGGTGTTGATGGCTTCTGTTGGTGCGCCAATTTCATGGATGGTAATCTTTTATACCCTTGCCTTTAGGAATGAACTTTGGCATGGCAACCATCAGCCCATATCGAATTTGCTCTGGCGAGCACTAGGATGGCAGGCTGTTCTATCAGGGGTTTCTGGACTGGCGATGGTTATCTGGAAGACATACAGTAGTTTCATTATCATTTTCATCCAGAACCCAACCGGCGCCATGACGAATCTTACGATCACTGCCGTAGTCAGGGTTATATACGAAGGTATTAAAATGATGCTTGGATTATAAATTTTGCAACAAACTTAGCGAGGCCATCCCAAAAAAACACAGAAAATCGTGTTGGGGTGGCTTCATTTTTTTTCTGATATTTTTGCTACAGTCGCCTTATAGTCTTCCATTATTTTTTGCGAATGATCGTGTTTATTAAAATGAATAAGCGTTTTGGTTGTAACTTCTGAGGTTTTTTTATTTTTCATATAGTTTAATTGAAGTTTTCTAGCTAAATTCTCAAAAATATCAATTAACCCACTACCGATAGTTTGTTCGCTAACCTTATCGATTTTTTCTTCCATGATAAAGTTTGCGAAGTGATCTCCAATCCATTTGTTCTTATTTATGAATCTAAAATAAGTGTAATCTCTGTCAATTATTGGGTGCATGCTTGCGATCTCATAGGCTATATATAGGGCTTTGTCCTTTTTATCCCATTCTAAATTTTCTTCATCAACAAAAATGTTGCAGCATAACTTTGTTTTATTATTTTCTCCAAAAGCGTATTTATTAACCGATTGTAAAATTAAATATACGAAAAATCTTGTAATCCACATTCTGTTTTTCTGTGCAACAATAAATACGTCAATGTCGTCTTCTTTGACGGCATTGTTTGATGCAACCGATCCCGTTACAGCAAGCATTTTTATCCAAGGTATTTTTTTAAGCAGTTTAAATACAATCTTATTTTCTTCCATCAAATCCCGTGAATATTTATCTCTAAGATTCCAGCTGACAGGCCTCATTCCCGGGAGGTAATATTTACTGTCTTTAGACTTGATATGTCCCATTTTCACAAGTCTTTTTAATGATTTTTCAAAAAATTCATGACTAAATTTATTTTTTGTGATCAGATATTTATATATTTGGAATTTACTCATCGGATAATTAAAAACACTGCTATATGCCAGAGTTTTTAAGATAGCTTTATCGCAGGCTTTTTCTCTTGCCCTTGGTCTGGGTTCGTCAGATGCCATTTTTATCTAAAGCCTCATTAACTAATTTGTCTGCCCTTTTATTTTTTTCACGTCTAATGTGTTGAATGGAGAATTTTATAAAGTTTTTTTCATAGGATTTGACCTCATTGTATAGAATTTGCAAATGTTCTTGTTTAACCTTATATTCGCCTAAAATTTGTTTACACATTAATTCGCTGTCTGTATAGCATTCAATATCGGTAATATTTTTTTCTACTGCTTGTTTTAACCCTTCAATCAATGCTTTGTATTCTGCTTCATTATTTGTGGAGTTTCCAATATATTTTGACATTTCAAAAATGACGCTGTCTTGGCTGTCCTTGATTACTACACCAATACCTCCTGGGCCTGGATTCCCTCTGGCGCCTCCATCTGTAAAAAGTTTGTGCGTCATCTTTTCTTTTTTGGTATATAGTTTGAAAAATAAGTACTTATTGTCAAATAGAGTAGGGCAAGTACAAAACCCAATGATAATCCTGTAGCTGTAAAAGTATATATGTCTCTGTATCCGGTTTTTAACACCGGAGTCTCTGAAATTTTCACCATTCCTACGAAGGGATCAGTTGTATTTCCCAGTCTGGTAAGATTTTGGGTGGAATTATCAACAACTGCATTCCATAGCTCAAGGGCTTTATCTTCTGATTTTTCTTTTGTAATTACCTCAACCACTTGGGGGCCGATTTTCCTGGTTTTTATTCGTTTGGCATATTTTCTGAGGTTTCTTTCATTTACATCTTTGCCGATTTTTTTTAAAGTCTGTGCTCTAATATCTTCACTTTCAATAATGCTGATCACCGAATTTGTATAGGCAAGAGCTGCCTGTTGTCCATAGTATCCTTCATACGTAAAATGATCATTCGAATAAGGATAAATGGTTCTTTTTACAAAGATCGATCCCGTAGCGTAGTATGTGTGAGGGAAATAATAGTTTGCTGCAGCACCTAGTCCTCCAAACACTACTATGAAGGCAATAACCAGTAGTTTTTTGGGTTTTATCAATTTTAATATTTCTCTAATATCCATAATAAAAGGATTTTACCACAGCTGTGCCCGTCCTTGTAAAAAAAGTCAATTAAAAATATACTTAATCTTAGTTGTAGTGATAAATAAACTTAACAAAAAAGATTATGCTGCCCAATAAAAACTCGAGCAATGTTATAAAAAAATCAGCCTTAGCTCCCACTGTGTTAATTTCAGGCGGTGCCGGTTTTATTGGTTCTCATTTGGCTGAAATTTTACTTCAAAAAGAGGCAAGGGTTATAGTTCTTGATAATTTCAAAACCGGAAAAGAAATTCATGTAAAACATCTTCTAAACAACCCTAAATTTGCATTGTTTGATGTTGATATAAACGATGGTTTGCCGCAGGACATTGAATCTGTAGACTATATTTTTCATCTTGCAGGATTGGAAGAGTATTTGTATAGCAAAAATGAGCTGGACTTGGATTCTCTTTTAACCAACGCTTTAGGCACAAAAAATCTTTTGGATTTGGCTAAACGCTCTGAAGCAAAATTTTTACTTGCTTCTACAATTGATGTTTATGAGGGTCGCATGTCTCAGTTTGATCTTGACAATTATTTTGGAAAAACAGATTTTGATGAGAAAAAGTACACACTGACCGAAGCCAAAAGATATGCAGAAGCCCTTGTTTGGGAGTACTTTAAGAAAAACAATACGGATGCAAGAATTGTTCGGCTGCCTGAAGTTTATGGACCTCGTATGAGTTTGGATTCGAGCGGATATTTAGGTCAGACACTAAAAGATTTAATAGATGGCAGACCCATTACTGTCAGGGACTCCGGTGTTAAAAAGGAGTTTTATTTGTATGTAACTGATGCTGTTTCGGGGATGATTAAGGCATTGTTGAACGATAACACTAAGGGGTCCATTTTTTCTCTGATTCCAAAAGAACCTATCTCAACTTTAGAAATCGCATATCTTGTACGCAGTGTTGCTGACAGAGTTGTTGAAATAAAATTTGAAGGCGATGATTCAGCGGCTATACCCAATGTTCATATGCCCGACACATACAGCTTAATCTATCTAAAATGGGATGCAAAAACTTCTTTTAAAGACGGCATCATCCAAACTTTGAGATGGTTTGGCTATAATATCAACCAGCATTCTTTCAAATCAAGTAAACTTATTGAGCAAAAAAACACTTTTAGCTGGCTCGATTTAAAACCTCAGATGGCTGATCAATTAGAGCAACCTTTTGTTACCGCACAAATTCAGGAGAACTATAACACAAGGAAAATAAACACAACCAAGGAAATTCCAAAGATCAGAAAATTTAAATTGCCAAGACCTCATTTGCCAAAGTTAAAATTTTCTTTACCCAGGATTTCATTATCATTACCTAAATTTTCATTACCCAAGTTTAATTTTTCGTCCGGAAGCGTCGGCAAAAAAGTTGAGCTGGATTCTTTTGGCGTTGTCATTAAGGACTCATCAGGTATTAGTATTACCGGAAAAATAATTATGTTTTTTATAGTAGTAATTTCTTTTATACTTGTTTTCGTAGCTTTCCCGGGATATCAGGTGTATTCGTCGGTTATGAAAGGCAAACAGGAACTGGATTTGACTGCGGATTACATAAGTAAGTTTGATTCTATTGAGTCTGCTTATCGCGCTGATCTCGCCGTGAAAGAGTTTACTAAGGCTACAAAATACATTTCGAGTTTAGATTGGGTTTTTAAGGTTACCGGAAATTTTGAGCAGTATAAATCCATAACCAAATTTTTAAAGTCTATAACCTATTTTTCAAAGTCGGCGTACAACATTTCTGTAGCTTCGGATCCTTTGAAAGATATTTGGACTACGCTTAAGCCGGAGGCATCAAAATCTTTTAATCCTGCCTCGTTGGAAACTTCTAAAGTAAATTTGCAAAGCGCTCAAAGTAATATACAAATTGCTAAAGCAGAATTTGATTCAATTGACGCAAAATATTTACCTGAAAATGTTAGGTCGAGTTTGTCATCGTATCGATCAATTTTAGACAGTGCAGAAAAATATTTTGGATTTGCAGAAACGGCACTTGCGGAGCTGCCTGGTTTGATGGGATTTGATGGTCCAAAGAAATACATAGTTTTATTCCAGAATAATAATGAAATACGCCCTACAGGAGGATTTATAGGCTCTTATGCGGTTTTATATATGAAAGATGGAAAAATTGAAGAATTAACTATTGACGATATTTATAATCCTGATGGGCAGTTAGACATTAGAAATATTAATGTTACACCTCCTGGTCCAATCAGAGATTACCTAAAAGAGGATAAGCTGTATATCAGAAACGCCAACTGGAGTCCTGATTTTTCTCAAAGTGCAAAAGCAATTAAGGATCTTTTTTTCAAACTTAACGGTGAAAATATTGACGGTGTTTTTGCAGTAGATTTAAACGTAGCATCTCGTTTGTTGGAAGTTACCGGGCCAATATTTTTGACAGCTTATAACGAGCAGATTAATGCGGATAATTTGTATGAACGTACCCAATATCATTCTTCCTACAATTATCAGGAGGGCTCTCAGCAAAAAAGACAATTTTTAACTCTTTTAGGCAGCAAGCTGCTCGAGTCGCTGTTTGCTCTTGAGCAGGATAAAACTAAGGACTTGGCTTTAGCCGTAGTTGACTCTTTGCAAAGTCGTCACATTTCAATTTATTTGGAGTCGGGGGTATTGTCTACGCTTTTTGACTCCCAAGGGTGGACAGGCAATTTGGTAAGAACCTCTGAAGACTATTTACAAATCGTAAATGCAAATCTTGGAGGTACAAAATCAAATTATTACGTGGATCAAGAATATGCTTATAAGGTTATGAGTAAAACAAGAGACGGATTGTTAAGAGCACAACTTGAACTTGAATATACCCACAATGGCACTGATGAATCCTGGCCCGGCGGTCCTTATACAGATTATGTGAGGGTGCTTGCTCAAAAAGGTGCCAAATTAACAGATGCAGAAATTATTTATGACGAAACTGTTTCTGACAAAATTGAAGAAAAAATTGTAATAAATGATCTGGGACCCTATACATCTTTTGAAACAGGTTTTGTATTAAATCCTCAAAGCTCGGTAAAAATTATTTTTTATTATGATTTATCCCCGGAACTTTCAGTGACCAAATCTGCGCCGGCTTACAATCTTTATTGGCAAAAGCAGGGAGGAACCGGAGACGATCCTTACTCATTTTCCTTTGATATTCCTTTTGGAATGGTTAGAAAAGATACAAGTAGTATTTTGAAAATGACCGATGACAAATTTTTTACATCGGGACTGTTGGAAAAGGACACAACCCTCTATATAAATTTGGAATAGATGATAATATATAATTGCAGCTATGCCACTTAAAGACGCACAACAAGCACGTGCCCAGCACGCCGTTCCTCAAAACATCATGGATGTTGAATTTAAGCTGATCGGTGAGCTAACAATGCGCCAGTTTATATACCTGGTTGTATTTGGTTTGTTGGGGTATGTTTCGAGTATTTCTGTGATTGGTGCGTTTCAGTGGCCATTAACGCTTTTCTTTATACTGCTTGGTTTGGCGTTAGCCTTTGTTCCCATACAGGAGCGTGGGATGGACGAATGGGTTGTTAATTTTGTTAAGGCCATGTATGCGCCTACCCAGCTAATTTGGAAAAAAGAGTCTACACTTCCTTCCGCATTTGCCTATCAGAATATTAATGTTGTTAGGCAGGAGTTAATAACTTTAGCGCCTACTTCGAGCAGAAGAAAACTTGAAGAATATCTTGAACTTCAACACAAAGATCAGCTACAAGACTCGCTTGATATACCTGAGCAGGAATACTTAGCGAAAGTAAAAAAGGCTTTTGCAGATGAACCTGTCAAACCCCAGTCACTTTTCGCGAGACAGTCTAATATTCAAGGTCAATCACAACAACAGGTTGCCCCAAAAATGGAGTTTGTACCTTTTTCGCCTGCAGCAGGAGCACCACAACAGTCTCAAGCACAAGCTTCTGTGCCGGGACAATCCCAAGGGCCGGGACAAGGGCAGCCCAAAGGTGCTGTGCAGCCTCCACTACAACAAAAACCGGGTGTTCCAGAAAAAGCAGGTCAGACGCAGGGACCACAAATTACTACTGTTGCGGCCCAGCCAATACGTCCTATGGCACCAAGCAAACCTGTCAAGAGAACCTATCCGCATGCATCTTATGGGGATATGCCGTCTGCTTTGGATCGCCATGTAGGTAGAAGGTTTACTAACCTACTTCCTTCAGAAGGTCAGCTAATATTACCGGTGCGCGGTGAGACTGTCTTGAAAACGAGTGAAGAGGTGAATATTGAATCTGATATTAATTCACGTACAGATCAATTGAAGCATTTGCTGGATCAAATAAAAAATGACGAGACGTTCAAGGGTATAATTTCCAACAAAGTTGATATAACTCAGCGCGATTCGTCGAAACAAAAAATTATGGAAGCTGAAGATGTGGTCAAGAAAGTGAAAGTGGAAAACGAACGATTGGCCGGAGAAATTCAGAAACTTAAATCTGACTTGCAGAATTCCACTGACTCTGAAGAAGCAAGGAAAAAGAAAGAAGAAGTTATCAAGAAGCTAGAGCAAGAGAAAAATCAAACCAACACTGATTATACTGTTCTTCAGAAGCAAATACACGAATTACAAGAAAGAATTAAACAACAAGAAGAAGCTGCTTTACAAGGTAGTGGACCTCAGAAGGTCAAAGCGTCCTTTTCAAAAATGGCTCCTATTACAACAGAACCCAATGTTGTTTCAGGAATGCTTTTGGATCCTGATCGTAAGGGTTTAGAAGGTAATGTTCTTTTGATAAAAAATCATAAGGGAGAAGCAGTACGTGCAGTAAAGACAAACAGTATAGGCCAATTTTCAATTAGTACACCCCTTGTAAATGGAATGTATACTATAGAAGTAGGTTCTGGGGTTAATGGTCTGGCCTTTGATATAATTACCTTGGAAGTAAAAGGAGAAATTATACCACCTATAGAAATTATGGGGAGAAATGTATGAACTTAGATACAATAACTGCAAGTACTCAAGAGCATCTTGAGATATATGAAATTAAAAACAACCTTGTCGTTTTAAAAAGCGGCACAGTTTGTGCTGTTATGGAGACTACAGCTGTAAATTTCGATCTACTGTCAGAAATTGAGCAAGACGCCACAATTTCTGCTTTTGCGATGCTTTTAAACTCTATTACGTTTCCTATTCAAGTTGTATTAAGGTCTAAAAAGCTTGATATTACAAAATATATTCAAAAAATTCATAAAATGGAGCAGAAAATTGATGACCCGCTAATGAAAATTCAAGCGGAATCGTACAGAAAGTTTGTACAAGAGACAATCAAGAATAATGAAGTTTTGGCAAAGAAGTTTTATGTTGTTGTCCCATCAGGTGCTACATCTGACCGCGAAATTGGATCCGGACCTTTTGACTTTTTCGTAAAATTAGCAGGTATCCATAATAAAAGAGTTTCGGTGAATCTTCAGTCGGTGCTCAAGGATGCAGAAGTGAAATTAATGCCAAAAGTTGATCATATGCTAAAAGAATTTGGCAGACTTGGTGTTCGTGCGAGGCAACTGACAACTCAAGAATTAGTTGAGCTTTACTTTGATATCTATAATCCAAGTACAGTTCACGGTCAGCGCATAAGAACAAATATTGAAGATTACAAAACGGCTATTGTTAATCCGGCAATAGTTGAGGAATAATGAACTATGGCACTTAATTTTTTTGCAAAAAAACAGAAAAAAGATTCTTCAAACACAATCCCCGGAGGTTCCGGTCCTACTCAAGGTACAGCTCCGGAAGTATTGGCAAAAGGTATGCTTAATGTCAGGGACATTATTGCGCCTTCTGCAATTGAAGTTGATTTCAATCATGTAAAAATCGGCAATAATGTTTATAGAACTCTTTTTGTTTCAGGGTATCCACGATTCGTTGGCGCTAACTGGTTGTCTCCCATAATAAATTTTGACCATTCGCTTGATCTTTCGATGTTTTATTACCCGGTCCAAGCTAAAATGATTCTCGATGACTTGCGAAGGAAGATCACTGAATTGGAAGCTACTGAAATGTCTGACAGAGAAAAAGGCAGAATTACAGATCCGGTAGTTCGCGCCGCCTTAGAAGATGCTACTGCCTTACAGGAACAGCTAGTAAAAGGAGTTGAAAAGTATTTTCAATTTTCGTTTTATATCACAATTACTGCAGATAACATTGAAGAATTAGATAATGTATCAAGTCGTTTGGAATCGACTTTGGGTTCATTACTTTTAATATCAAAACCGGCTACGTTACAGATGGAGGAGGCGTTTCAATCCTCGCTTCCAATGGCTGCAGACAAACTTCTCATTACGAGAAATATGGATACCACGAGTTTGGCTACTACATTTCCTTTTACATCGTCTGATCTAACTTCTGATGATGGAATTATGTACGGCATTAACATGCACAATGGTTCGCTTGTAGTTTTTGACCGCTTTTCGATGGAAAATGCTAACTCCGTAGTTTTTGCAAAATCAGGCGCTGGTAAATCTTACTATGTTAAACTCGAAGCTCTTAGAATGATGGTTTTTGGCGCGGAGGTTATGATCATCGACCCTGAGGAAGAATACCGAAACTTGTGCTCTGCGGTTGGTGGCAACTACGTAGACTTTTCTCCTAATTCAAAGCATAAAATAAACCCATTTGACTTATCCGGAGTTGTTGTTGAAGGAGAAAATGAATTGAGCCAAAAATTGTTGTCACTTCACACCTTATTGAAGCTTATGCTCGGCGCAATGAATCCCTCAGAAGAAGCGTTGTTAGATAGAGCACTCATAGAAACTTACCGCAATAAAGGTATTACCACTGATCCAGAAACGCAGATGAATAATGAGCCCCCAATAATGGAGGATTTATACAAAGTTTTACGCGGTGCGCAGGAACCCGAGGCGCGCGGTATGGCAGACAGACTTGAAAAATATATCAGAGGTTCGATGGCCGGAATTTTTGATTCTCAGTCCACAATACAAATTGAGAATAGAATGACAGTGTTTTCCACTAAAAATATTGAAGATGAGGTACTTCGACCGGTAGCTTTTTATATAATTTTGGATTTTGTATGGACAAAGATCAGGCGCGAATTAAAGAAGCGTGTACTGATAGTAGAAGAGGCTTGGTATTTAATGCAGAATGAAGACAGTGCCCGTTTTATTTATGGTGTTGCAAAAAGAGCTAGAAAATATTATCTGGGCCTTACAACCATATCTCAAGATGTCGATGATTTTTTGAGATCTGATTACGGCAAAGCGATTGTTACAAACTCATCAATTCAAATACTATTAAAACAGCACCCCGCAGCTATCGATCGCGTTGCTGAAACATTTTATCTGTCTGAAGGAGAGCGCCGACTTTTACTTGCAGCTGATGTAGGTGAGGGATTGTTTTTTGCAGGCGCAAATCATGTCGCTATAAAGATTAAAGCATCCCAGGCAGAACATAACCTGATTACCACGAATCCTGAAGAAGTACTGAAACTTAGAGAACAGGGGAGACTTGATCAAATGAGTGCCCAGAAGACAGAACGTGCAATATATAGACCCATTGAAGATGCGGGATTTAACCCTGATAAGTATGAAACAATGGATGCTACGGGAACTATACGTCCTGAATTTCAGGCATCGCGTGAAGCCCCGCCACCTGTATCAGGCAGACCAAGTACACCTTCTGCTGCTGCTACGACAACAAACCCCGGTTTTACGCCTGCTAATTCAGCACAACCCGGAGGAGATAATGGTATACGTATTGGAGATTCAAATCAGAGTAATCAGGGAAACCCATCACCAAGTTCCAGACCGCCGGTGCCTAATCAGAACAGCCAAACTACGCAACAGCCAATTCCTCCGCAATTATAATTGCTAGTTTTCGTTAATTTGCATGGGCATTATTATGTGAATAAAGTTCTCTTTTCCTTCCGCACGGAACACACATGGTGACTTGTGTCCTTCTGTCTTGGCTGATATTTTCTCATGTTTTATGTTATTCAAAAAATCCAGTAAAAATTTTGAGTTAAAGCCAATCTCTGTATCTTCTTCCGCATCGACATCTGCCTTAATTTTGCTTCTGTGTTCTCCTGCCTCGCGTGCACTAGCCGCCAGTTCTACAGTTCCTTTTGTTGAGATTTTCATTATCATTGCGCTGTCGGATTCTTTGGCGAAGACATCAGTTAATTTTACAGCTTCTAAAAATGGGGCTGTATCAAATAAAGCGCTGTTTTTTGTTTCCGCAGGGATAATTCTTGTATAGTCGGGATATTCTCCATCAATCAAGCGTGTAGCTATTAGAGAGTCGTTTTGTTTAAACAAAGCCAAATTATCATTTTGATCTAACGCGAAAATTATTTTACTTTCGGTGTCGCTAAAAACTTTTGCAATATCTACAAGTGTCTTCGCAGGTATTATTACGGAAAACTCTTCACCTTTATTTTTTACAGGAAATTTAATTTCAGAAAGTCTGAAGCCGTCGGATGCTGCAAAAGTTGCGGTATCCTTTGAAAATCTCATAAAAATTCCCGTGAAAATTGGTCTGCTGTCGTCCAACGACGCACAAAATGCGACTGATGCGATTGCATTGAAAAAATCTTTTGGATCAAGCTCTATACTTATTAGATTTTCTTTTTCCTGCGGTAAGTCCGGATAATCATCCGCGGCCACCCCATTAATTTTTGTTTTTGTTGCGTCGGATTTTAAGTGCAGAACATCATCTTTTAGTACAACTTCCAGTGAATTTGAGCTCAAATTTGCTACAAGATCCCTCAACATCTTTGCCGGTACAGTTATAGCGCCCTCCTCTTCAATAGAAGCTCCTACGTGAGTAATAATAGTTGTTGATAAATTCGTGGCAGAAAGCTTAATTCGGTTGTCTTCCGCAGAGATCAATATGTTTGATAAAATTGGTAATTCGCTTTTGGTAGGAACTGCACGGTAAACTTTGGTAAGTGCGTCCGTTAAATTATTTTGTAGACAGGTAAATTTCATATTACTTTTTCAATGCGAGCAGCTATTTTTTAGGAACCAAATACAGTCTTCTATCATTTCCATCACCGCGGCTTTCGCTCGCTACATCAATGTAATCAGCCACCAAAGTGTGTACGTGTTTTCGTTCAAAAGCGCTTAGTGGCGGGAGTCTCAGTTCTTTTTGATGAAATCTAACTCTGTCGATAAATCCTTTTACCATTTCATCAATTTTTTCAAGCTTGTTTTCTTTGTAACCATTAATATCAACTGACAGGGGAGTCCAAACACCTGTTTCTCTAAAAACCGCCTGTGTCAAAATATATTGCAGTGCATCCAAAGATTCTCCTCTGTAACCTATTAAAAAGTTCAAATCGCTGCCTTTTATTTCTACTGTAACTCCATCCTCCTTTTCAACAACGGAGACTTTAGGATCTACTTCAATAAATTTCAAAATTTCTTTTAAATGTTTTTCAATTATTTTTTTATTGCTCATTTTTTTAACTTATCTATCCAGGGCTTCATTCCTCCAAGACCATTAATATAATAGTTTTGTACGATAGAAAATATTGTAGAAGTCAAGATATAAATTGTGACTCCTGAGGGCAGACTGGCACCTAACATTACCATCATGGCTGGCATTATATATAATGACTGCTGTTGCATATTATAGGCGATGTCGTCTTTTTTGTCAGGTGTTTTCTTTGCCGCTTTAACTCCGGTTTCAGAATATGGCATATTCATCTTTGCCATTACAAATTGAGAAAGTCCCGTCAAAATTGCCAAAATATAGTACGGATCAGGTTTTGCCAGATCTAAGTACCAAAATTTAGTTGATAATTCAGAGATGTCGCCAAACTTCAGAAAAGCTGTGTACATTTTGTCGTTGATAGCAGAGATATCCGGAGCCATAGTTACTTGTCTTATGACTGAGTATAAGGCTGTAAAAATAAGAATTGTTATTATCATTGAATAACATCCTGATGCCGGGTTTAATCCGTGTTGCTTCATAAGTTCCATTTGTTTCTCTGCCAATTTCTTTTTGTCGTATTTGTATTTTTCTTTTAATTTATCTAATTGCGGTTGCAAATCTCTTTGCTTTTTTATACTTTTTATTGAGGGCAGTATTAACGGAGTTGAAAGTATTTTTACAATTATGGTTAATCCTACTACAGAAAATGCCATACTGCCTGTAAGTTTCAAAAGTAGCGCAATTATATTAAAAATTGGCGTAATTAGTAATGTGTTGTGAACTGTTGCGAGCATAGGTGTTATTCTACAGGATCGTGCCCCCCTTTGTTAAATGGATTACATCTTATTATTCTATATAGTCCCATAAAACCTCCTTTTAAAAACCCGTATTTTTCTATTGCTTGATATGTATATCTGGAGCAGCTTGGCTCAAACCTGCAAACTTGGATACCATAGTTCTCAGGAGATAGATATTTTCGATAAAAGCGAATTAACATCAGCGCTAATTTCTTCATATGTTCTTTCCAAACTTTTTAACTGCGGGTAGACCACTACCCATAAATTGTCACCAAATTCATTTACTTTAGTACGAAGGCTTTCTCTGTAGAGACGTTTAATTCTGTTTCTTTTTGTGGCGGATTTATGTACCTTATTGGATACCACAATACCTATTTTAGTAGGTCCTACGTATTTTTGTGGTTTTAGCACGTACAAATAAAAGAACTCACCGTTATACTTTCTTCCGTATTTGCGGGTGATTTTATATTCGAAATTAGTGGACAATCTATTGTCTTTTTTAAACATCAACAGTTATTATAACGCTTTCTATATATAGAGGGAGGAATTACTTACCGTTGTATTTTACTGCCAGCTTTTTTCTGCCTTTAGCCATTCTCTTTTTAATGACATTCACACCACCTACGGAACTCATTCTTTTCATGAATCCGTGTTTTTTCACTCTTTTCACTTTTTTTGGCTGCCAGGTTCTTTTAGGCATAACGAGCTGTATGATAATGGATTTTTAGGTTGGAGTCAATGATTGTAACAGAATTTTTTTTGATTTACGAAATTTGGATGAAAGGAATAGTT
Source organism: uncultured Candidatus Saccharibacteria bacterium (assembly GCA_964590955.1). GTDB lineage: Bacteria > Patescibacteriota > WWE3 > UBA101185 > UBA10185 > CAZPYT01. The sequence continues at coordinate 20,741 of CAZPYT010000003.1, forward strand.
CAGGAGGTACATTTTATGTTTATTCATGTACCCCCTACATTTGGTTATTTTTTATTTTCTTGCTGAACCGCTTTTATTACAAAAATAACCCCATAAAAAGTCAGTGCAGTGGTTAAGACCAGTGTTATTAGCGCAATCAGCAAGCTGAAAACCATTCCTGCGTTTGACTCTGCAAGAGTAAGTAATGCCCCTATACTCATCCATGTAGGTCCCCACATACCCCAGATAACCAGTAAGCTTCGTATGTCGTCAGAAAGATAGATCTTTATGACCTGGCTATAGTTTGGACCCATCATACGCGCAAGGATTGCTGTCTTATTCAAAGATATCGTCATATGTATTCTTGTCCAGATGAAAATATAGAATATCCATATACACATTCCGATCAACCCAAGAAAAAACCCTGCAGTTTGAAAGTGCTTACCCATGTTATTTACGAAATAGCTTAGAAGATGCGCGCCTTCCAAAGTAAAAAACCCGCATCCAATCAGAAGTCCCCCAAAAGTTAATGTTTTTTTGGAATTTTCAGGTACAATCCCGATCATGATGCTGATTGCTTTAAGTGCTGAAAGGAAAACTATGTAACGGATTAGCGGATGTGCTAATAGGAAATTTGCTAGAAACATATCTTACCTCCGATGCTAGATTTGCTTGATATTATAACAATAATTGTTGTAAATTTCCACTCAATTGAATAATTCCACAAAAGTAGCATAATAAAATAATGAACACTGCAAAATCTCAAATAGAATATTCTGATTTCTCAAAAGTTGATGTTAGAGTTGGTACAATATTGAGTTGTGAGGCTGTTGAAAATTCTGACAAACTGTTATTGTTGAAAGTGGATTTTGGGTCTCTTGGAAAAAGACAGATTTTGTCCGGGATTGCAAAGTGGTATGAGTGTAGCGAATTGATTAATGTACAAACACTTTTTGTTGTTAATCTACTTCCCAAAAAAATGATGGGTTATGATTCTGAGGGTATGTTATTTGCGTTGGGATTAGATGATACCGATCGCCCTGTTTTGGTAATTCCACGAGAGCATGTTAAAGACGGTGAGGGTGCTCGATAATAACATTTGCCACGACGAGAAATAATTGTTAATGTATCCCACATACTATGTCTTATAAGCCAAAAAAATATTACATAAAGACTTTTGGTTGTCAGGCCAATGTCGCTGATTCAAACAGTATGTCCGGTATTTTGGATGTTTTGGGGTTTGAGCAAATACTCCCAAAAAAAAGCTATAAAAATGAGTCCGAAGAGTTTTTGGATATATTACCAAAGGCTGATATTTTTATTGTAAATACGTGTTCAGTAAGGCAAAAAAGTGAAGATAAGGTGTATGGCTTAGGTAAAATCATAAAACAGTTAAGGGAAACATACAAAAAGGTGCCATTTTGTATAATGTCCGGTTGCATGGTCGGCTCGGTTACAGGAGAAAGGCAACGTTACGAGTTTGATGTGCTTAAAAAGAAAACTCCTTGGGTAGACATGTATATGAACCCTTCCCAGGTTTTTGAACTGCCTGATTTGTTAAAAAGTGAAGGAGTTTTGGATGGCTGGGCATCTGCAGCATTTACAGCATCTGAAATCGTACCCAAGCAACAGGAAAAAACCCACGCATATATAAACATTTCATATGGGTGTGATAACTTTTGTACTTTTTGTGTTGTGCCTTATGCCAGAGGTAAAGAGATTTCTCGTAGCGAGAAAGAGATTCTACAAGAAATCAAACATCTGATAGCACGAGGATTCTCAGAATTTACTTTATGCGGACAAAATGTAAATTCTTGGGGTTTGGATGTCTCCCAAAAATTTGATATCAGAGCAGGAAGTGAAAGGTACATACCTTTTGCTTCTTTACTTAAACAAATTCATGAGCTCGAAGGTGTAGCAAAAATTGAATTTATATCTTCCAACCCCTTCGATTTTGGGCAAGAAATGATAGATGTTTTAAAATTGCCAAAAATTTCAAATTATTTACACATTGCTGTCCAGTCAGGAAATAATGAAGTTCTGAAAAAAATGAACAGACGGCATACTATAGAAGATTTTTACGACTTGATTGCCCGAATTAAGAATCTCAGACCTGATATCGAATTGGGTACTGATATTATAGTTGGTTTCCCCGGTGAAACCGAAGAACAGTTTCTAGACACAGTGAAAATATTTAAGAATATTAAGTTTAACGTTGCTTTTATAAGTATGTACTCTCCAAGAAGAGGAACACCTGCCGAAAAATTTTACAAGGATGACATTTCCCGTAAAGAGAAAAAGAGAAGGCATGACGCTTTAACTAGGGTGTGGAAAGATTCATTGCTATAACTCAAGATTTACCGGTCTTGACATATAACCCTGTTTATCAGATGTATCAATGACCCCAACAGATATGGCTACATCTTTAGCATTTGGAAATCTGGCTGAAGGTGGATTTCTCTCAGATAAGATCTTGTCTCCCTGACGTTTTGTTACTGTAACAATGTATTCATAGCCATTTAATCCCGGTATTTCTACCGGAGTTGTATGATATTCCATAATTCCCTCCGGATTAAATCTGGCTTTTATAATTGTTTCTCTCAGGTTGTTGCAATGTTTGAGGTTGATAATATCATCTGTTTCTTTACCGTTTTCATTATCTTTAAATAGTTTTACAAGATTTTTAACAGCTAGCAAGTAATTTAAGTCAGCAGAGTCATTTTCCTTAGATATATCTTTTTTTTGTTCTGAAAATTTTAATGTGTATTCCGGATCATAAATTTGTGATATAAAACGAACTATTTCATTAACACACTCCTCAGCTTTTTCCTCTAATGTTAATTCTGTTTTTTCTTCGCTGGTTTTTTCTAAAATCAACGTCACAACTATTATAATACTATATAATAAGGGGCATGACATTAATACATATCCTATTGGGACCTACATCTGCAGGTAAAACAAATTTAGCTATAGAGCTAGCGAAAAAATATAAGGCCGAAATAATTTCTGCAGATTCAAGACAGATATATAAGCATATGGATCTTGGCACGGGTAAAATTCCTACCGATAGGTCTTATCAAAAAACAAATGATCATTATATTGTAGATGGGATAAAAATATGGGGTTACGATATGGTAAATCCCGGAGAATTTTTTTCGGCAGTTGATTTTAGAGATTATGCTGAACAAAAAATTAGCGAAATTATTCCAAAAAAAAATATTTTTATCGTTGGCGGCACCGGTTTTTATATAGATGTGCTAACTTATAGAGTCACTCCTGAGGGAAATCCTCCTGACTTTAAACTACGGTCAGAGTTGCAAGGCTTATCGCTTTCTCAATTGCAAGAGCTACTAAAAACCTTGGCACCGGATGCCTATGAAATTATCGATATTCATAATCCCTCAAGACTTATCAGAGCAATAGAAAAAGCAAAAACCTCGCGAAGTGTTGTTAGTACAATCACAAAAAGCCCGTATATATTTAAAACCATGGGCTTAACTTCTGATCGTGCCAATTTATATAAAAGGGCAGACGCATGGGTAGAAGCCCTTTATAAAGGCAAGTTTCTTGACGAAGCAAAATGGCTTTTTGAGTCTGAATATAAGGATGCAAAACCTTTACAGGGGTTAATATATAGTCAGGCGTATCAACACTTATATGAGAGTGTTCCACTATATGAATGTGTACAAAAAACAAAATATGCTGTTCATGCATATATTCGCCGGCAACAAACCTATTTTAAAAAGATACCAAATGTGATGTGGCTTGATATTTCTCAAGACAACGTTTTAGAAAAAGGTTACAATATTGTTGATGGATAAAACGTTTGTAATCTCTATAAAAACAATAATCCAAACCCTTCTTTTACTGGTGGGGATTTATGTTTTGTATCGATTGGGATCCATTTTAGGTGTAATTTTTATTGCACTGCTAATCAGCTTGTCTCTCGAACACACTGTCCAGACAATGATGAAGCAGACTTTCATGAATAGGAAATTAAGTAGACCCCTAGCTGTATTGCTCACTTATCTCTTTACTTTTGGAATACTCAGCATAGTTATTACCATAGGTTTGGATCCGGTGATTTCTCAAACGCAAAAGCTTATTCAAACCTTATTGCGCAATCAGGAACTATTGAATTTCGGAGATAATTTTAACTTTTCTGCATCTGATTTTATAAAAAGCTTTGCCACAACATCAGGTGGCGTAGTCACTGCTTCTATATCCATATTTTCAAACGTTACTACAATATTCAGCATACTGATTTTGGCAGTTTATTTATCTATCGACTGGGAGAATATAAAGCAAAAAACAATTTCTTTATTTAGTGCTGAGCAACAGGCAGTCATTGGAAACGCTACTACAGAGATAGAACAAAACGTGGGTCTTTGGCTTCGTGGTCAAATAACGCTGATGATAGTAATAGGTGTTATGAGCTATATCGGTTTAATTTTAATAGGTGTCGATTTTGCCTTGGCACTGGGGCTTTTATCAGGACTGTTTGAAATTGTCCCGATTTTAGGACCGGTTTTGTCGGCAGTGGTTGCTGCTTTAGTTGCGGTGGTTGACTCACCAATAAAAGCCCTGATGGTTATAGGTGTTTTTACGCTGATCCAAAATCTTGAGAATAATATTATTGTTCCAAAACTTATGCAGAAAGTATCCGGATTTAGCCCTATTATAATCTTGATTGCACTTTTGGTTGGAAGTGAGCTTTTCGGAATTGTCGGTGCAATAGTAGCGGTACCGGTTTTGATGATCGCTGCAATTATTTTCAAATACAGTTTTCCTAAAGAGAAATAATAGGAGCCTAATATATGTTGTAGTTACAGGTATAATCCTGTTATATTATTGAAATAGGCTGCCTATCATGTTTAAAAAAGATAAATTGTCGGAATTCAATAAGATTATATATGCTGCGAGAAAATCCATAGGTTATGCAGTTAAGGTTTCCAAAAAACACACCTTTTTGCTATTTTTCACATTTTTGATTGTATCAATACTTCCTTTTGTAATTGCATGGCTAAACAGCTTGCTAATAGATGAAATAGTAAGGCTTTTAGATTTACCAGATACTAATTTAAAACCTTTTTATATTCTTCTAGGTTATTATATTGGTACTATGCTTGTGCGTAGTATTACCTTTAGTATTTATGGAAATTCCTTACAAAATATGTGGTTTGATTTTTCGATGGAATTTAACAACGAATTAAATAGAAAATATTCTGAACTAGACATGGCACACTATGATAATCCGGAAACGAGAATTTTATTACAAAAAGTATATGAAAATGCGGGTGACCGCCCGCAGGGCTTCTTGAATGGGTTAATCCTGCTTATTCAACCGGTTGTAGCTATTTTATCAAGTTTCTCTTTTATATTTTTATTTTCACCTACACTTGTTTTTGTGCTTTTTATTTCAGTATTGCCTTCTGCAATAGTAAACATAATATTTGGAAAGAGGCGTTGGGGTATATGGGATATGAAAGGAGAGCCACGTAGAAATTATCACTACACGAGAAGTTATTTACAGTCTGATGGGTCTTTAATGGAACTTCGAATTTTTGGTATCCGATCATTTTTTCTGGAAAAAACATATGCAATGTATAAAGAATTTCAGGAGGAGCAACGAAGGATTGAAAACAAAAGAATTGGGTTCGGATTTTATGCCGGTGTTTTGTCCTTGTTGGGTTTTGGTTATACTTATCTAAATATTGCAATTTCTGTTATTTATGGAGTAATAAGTTTGGGTCAGTTCAGTTTTTATATTTCCATTGCCAACAGGCTTCAAGATGCTTTCGACAATTTTTTCAAAAACGTGAGTTCCCTTTACGAGAATGGCCTTTATGTTTATGACATCTTTAAATTTTTAGAATTAGAAAACTCCATTCAACCGGGAATTGTAAAATTAGATACAAAACCAACACCTCCTTTAATAGAGTTTAAAAATGTGAGTTTTATTTACCCCGGAACAAAAGATTATGTTTTGAAAAACTTTAATTTGAAAGTTGAACCGGGATTGCATTTAGCAATAGTAGGTGAAAATGGGGCAGGTAAAACAACGTTAGTTAAGCTACTTATGCGTTTTTACGATGTAACTGATGGTGAGATTTTGATAGACAGTAAAAATTTAAAAAGTCTGGATTTAGAGGATTGGTATAAACGAGTTGGTACACTATTTCAAAGCTTCAATATTTATCATTTTGATGCTAAAACGAGCATTGGTCTTGGTGATATTTCTCGCATGGAAAATCAGGATGAAATTATCAATGCTGCAAAAAAAGCCGGTGCCCACGATTTTATTGAAAAATATGAACGAGGATATGAGCAAGTACTTAACAAATCATTCGAAAATGGAATTTCCCCGTCCGATGGCCAACGGCAAAGGATTGCACTAGCGCGTGTGTTTTTTAGAAGACCTAAAGTACTGGTTTTAGACGAACCTACTAGTGCCATTGATCCAAAAGCTGAATATGAAATATTTGAAGATTTATTTTCATCATCAAAGGGAACCACAATGATTATCATTTCCCACAGATTTTCAACAGTAAAAAATGCTGAAAGAATTATTGTTTTTGACAAAGGCGGCATAATAGAAGACGGTACTCACGAGCAGCTGATGAAAATAAAAGACGGTAAGTATAAGACAGCATTTGAGCTGCAAAAGAAGGGGTATGAATAAAATCATATAATAAAATACCATCAGCTTACGCAGGTGGTTTTGTGTGTAATTTTTTCGTTTTGCAAAGCCCAACTATTTTGGGATAACCACATCTACTTGTTGACACAAGTAGTTTTAAGTAAGGAACTTATAAATTAAAATATACTTATGCGTATAGAAGAATCCAGATCAATATCAATGTCCTTTGATGCAGTTCCTTTATCTAGTGAATTACAGCGCGTAGAAGTTTATAAGTTGCTTGGTGTTGCCGCTGAACACGAAAAAAATTCTGACCCCCGTAATAGTAAAGAATTATGTGATACTAGAGAAGCCATTGTAAAAATGGGCAGTACTGTACTACCATTCATAAAAGAGTTTTTGCTATCAGATAAATCAAATGAAAAAACCACATTTGCAGAATATGTATCTTGGATGGCGGTACCGGAAGATATAAACTTTATTGTTGATTCAATGCTTGATCCCGTAATCAATACTAGTCTGGAATCCTTGCCTTTAGCATTAATCTCAATGACAGCAACAAATTTAAATATCGATTTACGTAAAAAAGGTGACTTCTCTGAAGTTTTGGATATAGTAGCAAGAAAAATCATTTCACTTCTAGAAAAGTATGATGCCAACGATTATACGCGAAATTCAATAGAAGTTGCTTTAGCTTCCACGGGAACTAAAATTGCGAGTGAGTATTTTGATCGTAATCCACAAATGTATGGCTGGAACTACAATAGTTACAAAAGAATATGTACAGATATTAACTATGCCGAAGATCAAAGACCTTACTACTCAGAATTTCAAACTTGGGATGACTTACTGAAGATAGAAGAAGAATGTAATGAGGAAAGTGCGGAATGGATGAAATATGCTGCAGAAATACCATTGATGCAAATTACTAGCAATAAGCCTTTTAATGAATTATTACCAGAAGAGATTCAAAGCATGATGGATAGAGCTGAGCATGTAAACAGTATTTTCGCTGAACATTTTAGTGATGTAGAAACCACAGTAACACAGGCAGCTAAACTAATGATTTATAATTATCTAAAAATGAATCCAGCCCCTACAAAAGACGATCTAAGTTCCTTAAAAAAGAAAATAAGCTATTTGTCTACTCAGGAAAAATTATATAAAGAAAATTATACTGTATTGCCCACTGTAGGGATTGAAGTAGAATTTTTAAGGGCTCATCTTGAGGGTGAGGCGAGGGTTGTTGCAGATGTTTTAGCTATTCCTAATTACCAGGAGTCCTATAAAGAATGGGAAACGAATCCATATTTTTCTTATAATCCATTTGTTCAATCGCGTATTGTAATGGAACTGTCTAAACTTGGTGCTTTTAGAGTTACTCAAACCGAGGACCCCAAGAAACGGTTGATTCCTGAGGAAGATATGCATTCTATGCATATCAATTTTGGAATGGCCGGTCTACCTGAAGATCTGGTTGTTAGGCTTGTGGGAAATAAGGAAGCAGCACTATATAGAGAAGATGTCGAAATATTATGTGATGTGTTAACTTACGCGTTTGTTTCTGAAAACAGAATTTTGAATAGAAAATCTGACAACGCATATGAATACAAAAGTGATGCTGAAGAAAGTGAGCGGGAACCCTTAATTACCGATTATCACGCTAGGTTGGAACTTAGAACATTTGAATTTAAAGATTTTCCTTCATTTATATTATTACCCGAAGCTCAAAGACTTACTGCTATGTATTTTGCACATATAAAGGTTAATGAACATGTTATTGTGACTGAAACTGAAAGAAAATTGGCAGGTTTGTGGATGTCGTTCAAAGTACATAGTTTGGATGTTTTAAACAAATATACTGATGAGAGGCTTTTGTATGATGATCATGGCGGCAAAAAAGAAGCTGCAACACTTCTGATGGAAAAAGACATTAAAATCAGATGTAGAGAATTGTGTGACTCCTACTCAAAAAGTGCCTTTCACGAAATAGAGACATCAGAAAAATAGCTTTTGAGCTGCAAAAGAAGGGGTATGAATAAGATCCAACTTATTAAGGTAAAGAAAAACAGGTAATACCTCTGCTAATTTGCCAGAAATATTACCTGTTGCTTATATGTAATTGTCAATTCCCCCGAACGACTTGCACATATGGCGTAGAAGTACTGTGATGTACATTTGTTCTCACTTACGTTTTATCTGGTTTGATTTCGACAGCTCCCCCGGTAATCTCCACGGACCCATACCTCCGAGTGAAATGCTCGTGAGGCGGTATTTGTTGTTTTTGTTCATACTACCTCCTTATATTGTTGTGAGGGCCGCAACCGCCAAAAGCCCTTGCTATTGCCGACATTTTTCACCTCCTTTCAATGCTGTCTGCACTTTAGAAATCGTTTACCCCGACCGGCATTATCACGCATCCTGATGAGCCGTGTACTCTGTGATCTTCTCTTGAGGGGTTGAACATAAAGAGAATTTTTGCGAGGTCAGCTGAAATTCCCTTAGGTGTTTTTTGAGTTGCTGTGTATATTTCCACTCTTGGAATAACAGGTTTCGTAAAGCTCATTTTTTCGAGCGGATTTGGAATGCCCATACGCGCGCTATCTATCAGAGGCTCAAGTACATAGAAACCTGAGTCTTGTCTGGGATTTTCAATTACACCTGTTCTTATTTCACTAATGCCCGCAGCACCCATTCCGTTTGCAGGTTTTAGCATGCCTGATTCGCAGCCTATTTTAAGCAGATCCAATATTTGCTGCCAGTTTTTTATGCGACCGAGGTTTTCCCATATTACACCGGGATACTGCCAAGTTGTTTCTCTTGCTACTTTAACGTGCAATTGATTGCGGCGGTTGGTAATTTCCAGCAATATTCTTTGTGGAAATGCCATTGCGACCTCATCCCAAGTAGATTGGCCCAACTTACTTTTCAAAATATCATGCACCGCACCCGGTAACAGCGCCAGCACAGGTAATGCCTTGCTTTCTACTGTTTTTACAAATATTGGGTGGTTCATTGCGTTTATTCTTTCTTCTCCTATAGCCTTCAATATTTGCATTGATCGCCGCGCTAAGTTTGATGTTGTTAGGCTTAAACCGTCCCACCAAAATGCCAGTTGGGTATCTGAATCAAAAGGCGCTTTCATTTCTTTTGGATCATCCAGCCATTTGAATAAGTCTGAATCTAAAGAGTCATAGCGTACCTGCCAGTCCGGGAGTCTTCCTGTTGGCACAACTGCTGTAATGTCGATTCCTGCTTCAGCTAGTTTTTCCGGTGCGTATGTTCTGACGGGGGATCCGCCTATTATGCACAGACGGTGAGGTAGACGTTTTGCCAAAAGTTTCCACTTGAAATCGTAAAAGCCGGTTGCACCGAATTCACGATCAAACTCCTCAGTCAAAATACCGGTGATGTCTACTCCGCCGCTTTGAAATGTTATATCTACCAGGGTAACTCCACCGTTTTTATCCATTACAGCGTCGAATCTGCTGAATAGAGTTTGCGTTTCGAAATATTTGGCAGGCAGTGCAATCCCACGAGCGCACATATCTATGTACATCGCCCCTCGATATCTATCGAGAAACAACGCAGGCAGCCATTGAACAAAATTTCCCTCAAGAACGGTTGCTGCCGCAGCACATAGAAATCTTGTTGCTGCAGAAACTTTTATTCTGAGATCAAACATTCGGTTATTCTCAGGCCATACCAGACCAACGGGAGATAGTGCCGGTACAACCTGTCGATATTTTTGCCCGCTTGTGCCTGTAATTGCATTTGAAATCAGCGGGTGTTTGAAGAATTTTTGTACCACATCGTTTTGTGCTGAAATCCACGATAACGGCCTGATTTTACCGTTTTGAGCAATCAACGCCTTTTGAAGTATTTGTGCGATCTTAGCCGGATCTATTGTAACTGCGTCTAGTCCGAGCAGAGATAACACATCACTGTTTGCCGATTGAAAATCATGTGTTTGCATTTTTGACTCCTTTCTAAATATTCAGTTGTAATGTGCTTTTGTTATAAATTAACTGTTGTTGATGTGCATACTATTGCTACTTCTGATTTGGAAGTGCACAGTATCTTCGGGCTTATTGCCTGTAATATTCCACTTTTTGTTGTTATTAAATTTTTTGAATTTTCAGTTCCGATAATTTCGCCTGCTGCGATTTGCTGTCCCGGTTCTAAATTAGGATTGGGAATAAACTCTGTATCTTTCTCAGCGTAAAATTTTTCAACCGATGTGAAAATCTGCGCAGTTTTAGGTTTTTTGTGTGCTTTACATAAAGCAATAATTTTTTGTGCCAGTTCACGTACATCTTTTTGCGAGAAAAAATCCGACGGTGACGTTTCTAGTATCAAACCGGGTACACCAATTTCTTGTAGTTCTCTTATCAAGGTTCCGCGTTCTTTGTCGGAAATTTTCTTAATCATCTTCGGTGTCAACAGTGCTGCAAATATCATAGAGCGCGAAGCCCCGTAAATATATGCCGTAGTTGCAGTTTTTTTACCGACAAAATTGTGCAAATCTATAACTAAATCAGCCTGTCTGCACTTTCCAAATATTTTTTGGCATTTTTTATCAACAAAATCGCCTTTAACATTACCGGGGTGTGACCTGTTAAAATCTTTGCCTGTTTTAGGATCTTCGCGTGTATTTTTCGACAATCCTTCAGAATTTACAGGGCCAACAAAAGTAAACATATCTTTTGGTGCGTACTTTTTTAACTCTCGAACAATTCTAAGTGATGTGTATTCATCGCCGTGCTGGCCATAAACCATTGCAATTTTAAGCATATAAATTTCCCCCAAAGCGCGAACGCAGTAAATTGGTAGCAAAATCTTTTTCACCGTTTTGCCTATTAATAAAATTTAAGCTGTCTGTGTGTTTGCGATATCTTGCAAGTACTTTATCGAGATATACAATTTTTATGTCGGAACTTTGACTCAGCAAAAATGTTCTACAAATGAGTTCTAAATCTTCGCTACTTGTTAAATACGTGAATCCACCTAGTTTTACAATTAAACTTTTAGAAAACAAAGTGGATGAGAACGGGAATGATGCATTTTTCAAAATAAATTCTAAATCCAACGGACCTTTTGGAGTCAGATTTAATGTGTTATTTTGTAGATCAATCCTTCGCTGTCGTCCATATACCAGATCTGCCTTGCTTTTTTCTGCGGTATCTCTAAGGTTTTTTAGAGAGTTTTTGTTTTCGAATTGATCATCATCATCCAAAAATTTGACGTACGAAAATTCCTCAGACATAAAACATAAACCCCTGCTTCTTGCTGCAGCCGCGCTATTTTTAATTGTACTTTTGGTGTAAACAATTCTCGGATCATTAAAATATTCTATACACCTTTGCACTTCTGTCCTTTTGCCCGAATTGACAACCACACAAACAAAATCGCGCTCTGTTTGGCCAACAATCGAACTCAAACAGATTTTCAACAATTCAGGCCTGTTTTTGGTTGCAGTTACTATTAAAATTTTGTTTTTTTCTTTTTTAAACATAAAAAAAACCCGCTTTTGCGGGTTACCCAAAAATGTCTAAACTAAAATAATATCTTTAGGACATACAGGAAAAACCCGCAACAAAGAGGGTGTTATGCCAGGTATGATAATAACCTAAAGATTTAAATTTCATATGAGGGAATTTTACTGGTTTTACGGGGTTTGTCAAACAGCATTTATTATCAGTTCTACTTAGATGTATTCTGTAAAACAATAAGCCCCAATGCCTCAAGGAAGACACCTTCTTGAAGACCCGGGATTTCTCCTTTTTTTGCTAGTGCTACTTTCTGTCTAAAAAAACGCAGATTATCGATTAATTTATAATAAGTTAATTCACTGCTTTGGAAATTTTCATTGTCTTCTTTGTCAATTTCCAGCCCTAATTGATTTATTACGAAGTCAATATCATCCTTGCTTATATAATGATCAGGAAGATGCGTTAAATCTGTCCAAGATTCCCGTATAATTGTAAAAGGTTCACTTGGTTTTTTTTCAATATGCCTTTTAATTCTTGCAGCTGCAAGTTCAAGAGTTTCTGACAAAAATGAATTGCTATATCTTAGCATGAATGCAATCTCCCAGAGCTGCTCTTTGAGCGATTCTATCGGATTGCTTATATTTTTTGCTACTGTCATTTCTCTTTTGTAAGAATTAATAAGATTTGTTGATACAATTTTTGCGTGTTTTTCCATGAACTCCATCTCTTCTAATGTGAGTTCTGTGTCAAGTGAAAAGCAATTCATAATATTTTTTTCAGTGAGGAGTTTTATTTTCTCTACTTCTGAATCCGAAATTTCAAACTGTTTATAATAGTTTATTGGCATAAATACATTTTATTAAAAGTTATTATTTAGAGAAATCATAACAAAAATTTCTATTTATATCATTCTTTACAACAATATTTATAGTAAAGTAATATACTCAGTACTACTTATTTTTCAGTATTAGTCCATAATCCCTGTCTTCTTTTTCGATCTCTCTGAATTCTTATCATACGATCACGCATATCCTCTTCGCGCTTTCCTCTTGAAATTTCTTTTTCCTGTTGATCTGCGGGTAATTGTTCCAGTTCTTGTCTGAGTCTTTCCCACGTTGCTTTTCGTTCTTCATTTTCTTGTTCTTGGGTTTTAGGTCCATTCATACTTATTCCTTCTTAAAAATTTGATACTACTTTATAATTATATACCATGTTTTATTATACCATAAACCCGTCAATCTGCAACCTATAGCAGGGTAACGCGTGATATTAAAGCAGGAAGCTCATAAGCCAGATTCTGTTTTAACCCAATCATCTATCTATGCTCCATCTTCTTACCGTAAATCGCCGAGCAGACTATAACGGTAAATTCGTGGATTGCTGCGGGTGGGATTGCCCGTTTCAATCTTTCTCCGTATCTTTGCAGACTTAGGAAAAAGTTCGTCACTGCTGCTCTCAAAAGGCGTCGATTCGCCTTCTGTCCTACAAAGTTTTCACAAAGTAGGCACCAGCGCTTTCACGTCGGAGAT
>CAZPYT010000003.1:34390-50341 GCA_964590955.1 uncultured Candidatus Saccharibacteria bacterium
TCCGTCCCCTTGCTCTACGCAGTCTGGACTTTCCTCTCACTGTAAACAATGAGCGATTAGGCGGCTTCCTGCAGGCTTATTTTAACTTAAATCACATAATTTTGCTAAATAAAGCTAATATCCGATTTCCATTATAAATTGTTTTAATGCTATTATTCTTATATGGCTTATGAAATGGAAACAGAAGCAGAGCCACTTCCGGAAGAAAAAATGAAAAAGTCCAATAAAATAATACTTTCAATATTTTTGTTTTTGATAATATTTCCAACCGTGCCTTTTCTTTTTTATAGGTATTCAGTGAGTAAAAATTTTCATTTGGTCAGAGATCAAACGTTTGAAATTAAAGCAGGTCAGGGTATTTCAGAGATTGCTACAAACCTAAATGATGCCGGTATTATAAATTCCACATTTTTATTTAAGGTTTATCTAAAATTAAATAAGTTAGATACTAAATTGCAGGCAGGTGTTTACGTTATGCCCAAAACTTATTCTATAGCAAAACTGGCCGAGTTATTTCAATACGGCAGAAATGATGTAAGTATTAGATTTATTGAAGGGTGGCGCAGAGAAGAACTTGGGATTTATTTAGCTAACGAGCTAAAAAACTTCGACTACGAAAAATTTATTGAAATAACTCAGGATTATGAAGGCAGGTTATTTCCTGATACTTATGTTGTACAGGCGTCGTCAAACGAAAAAGAAGTTTTTGATTTGTTGACTTCTACTTTTAAAGATAAAACCGAAAATCTTGTATCAAAAGCTAATCTGGATAAATTGGGTTTAACCGAAAATGAAGCCTATACGATGGCGTCAATAATCGAAAGAGAGGCGCGACACGAATCAGAACGCAAATTAATTGCCGGTATACTTTTAAAACGTTTCAACGAGGGTATGAAAATTGAGGCTGACGCTACAACTCAATATGCGGTTGCTTTGTATCGCTATTGTGTTCCTTTCAGATGTCAGTCTGATCCAAGTGCCTCAAACTGTGAACAAACCGGTCAAATAACGCAGTGTTTATTAGCTTCAAATTTGAATGAAATGAAAGAAGTTGTTTGGTGGCCCAACAACTTAACAATTTACGATTTGGATAACGATTCGCCCTACAACACCAGAAAAAATGTAGGAATGCCCCCGGCGCCGATTTCAAGTTTTAGCTTGTCTTCACTAGATGCCGTGATAAATTACACACCTTCAGATTACTATTTTTATCTCACTGATCATGATGGAGTCACCCATTTTGCGGTGACCAATGCCGAGCACGAGGCTAATATTGCAAAATACTTAAATTAATTTTCTCTTAAGGCATCTCTTAAAATCTTCTTGCTAACTTTAATTCCGCATGTGTTTAATAATTCGTCTTTAATATATATTGGCTTTTCAAATTCCTTTGCAACATTTAATGCATCATCAACGCTTATGTTAAATTCTAAATGTTTGTTCTGAAATTCAACATTCGCATACGCGTAAAAAATATCAGAATCATACCTATAGATTGTAATACCTAAAAAGTTTGCACCTAAGCCACAAACCATGCGTTTTAATGTATTATAAATGTTAGGTTTGTATTGGTTAATTGGCGCTATTAACGCATTTGCAGTAAATCCGCTAATTTTTACAGGAATAATGTGTTTTGTGGATTTTTCAAATAAATACGCGATGTAAGCTTTTTCTGATTTAATTAGTGCAATCATTTCTATTGTTTTTAGCATTATTAGTCCTTTGGCAATAGGCATCTTAAGCTATATAATAAACGTAATGCCTAGCAAACTATTTGAACTTTATCAAAGACTCGAAAGCCTAAAAGGTAAGAAACTTGCAGCTGTAGTGGCCGTTGTTTTTGTTGTTTTCACCTTGATAGGCGCCGGTATTGGATATTTTATTCCAAGAAACTTAAATTACGGTGAAGATGCTGTGCTAATTCCGGAAGATGTAAAGGTTTCGAATGATGTTGAATATAAAGGAACTGTGGTCTATATTGATCCCCGTTATTATCCCGGTGAAAATATATCTTTTTATCTAGCCGATCCGGTGACATCCGAGAAAATGATTCTTCTTGCAGCCTCTGATGAAAAATTATCCGTTGCCGAAGGTTTAACCGTGACTATTTTTGGAAAGGTCAAAGATCTAAAAGGCAGTGATGAGCAAGTTTTGATAGTCGACAAATTAATAGTAAAACAAAAATAATATGCAGATAGAATTCAGAGGCATTTCAAAAGAATATAATGAGGGCGCTAAAGCTTTGAGTGAAGTTGATTTCGGTATAGAAAACGGCGAGTTTGTATTTGTAGTAGGAGAATCCGGTGCCGGTAAAACTACACTAATTAAGCTTTTAATTCGAGAGGAGACGCCTACTTCCGGTCAAATACTTTACGATGAAAATGATATCAACGCGCTGGAAGGGGATGCCGTTTCTGATTTGCGCCGTAGAGTTGGCGTAGTTTTTCAGGACTTTAAATTGTTGCCTAGCCGCACAATTTTTGAAAATGTAGCTATTGCTCTTGAAGTTGCAGGAGCTACTGATGAAGAAATAAGAAACATTGTTCCAAATGTATTAAGTCTTGTGAATTTAGGCTCAAAAATTTATAGTTTTCCCTCTAATCTTTCAGGGGGAGAAAAACAAAGAGTGTCAATTGCCCGCGCGCTGGCGCATGAGCCCGATGTACTGGTAGCGGATGAACCCACAGGTATGATTGACCCGCATTCTGCAGAAGAGGTAATGGATATTTTGGAAAAAATAAACTCATTAGGAACAACAATTATTATGGCAACCCACAACAAAGACATTGTTAATGAGAAAAAGAAAAGGGTATTACGTTTAGAAAAAGGCAGACTGGTTTCTGATAAAAAGAAAGGCACCTATTAATGACTAATAGATATTTACAAAATACATTTAGAAATATAAAGCGTGAAAGATTAATGAGCATGACTATTCTTTTTGTTATGACAATCACCTTTCTATTGCTGGGAATATTTATGACGGTTGTTACTTTATCTCAGACTGTACTGCGAAATCTCGAACAGCAGGCTCAGGTTACAATCTTTTTTAATGACGACTTTGGAGAAGATCGTATTTTACCGGTGAAAGACCGCTTGATTACAGATACACGAATATTGTCTGTAAATTATATTTCAAAAGAAGATGCCTACAATATTTTTAAAGAAATAAATAAAGATGAGCCTGTGCTGCTGGAATCAGTTACATCCGGAATTTTACCGGCGAGCCTTGAGATTCGCGCCAGAGACATAGCTGATTTGCCCAAACTGGCCGAAGAATTTAACTCGCTGGAAGGAGTTGAAGAGGTGAGATTTTTCAGCGATGTAATAAGCAATTTTCGAAAATTCAGTTCTGCCGTTTATATCGTAGGTTTCTCACTTGTTTTTGTATTTGTGATTATTTCTTACGCAGTGGTTCTTTCAACGCTAAGATCTACTATAAATTCAAAAGGAACTGAATATGAGATCATGAAATTGGTTGGGGCTACAAATGCCTATGTAAAAATGCCCTTGATTTATCAAGGTGTGTTTTATGGTTTAACTTCGTCGTTTATTGCGGGGTTTCTGCTTTTTGTATTTTTAACAATATTTGGAAATATCGGTTACCTTCCGTCTGCGTTAAGTTTCGGATTTATCGCTGTTTCGTCTGTTAGCCCTGTCCAATATGCATTGATACTTTGGCTGATATTGGCAGTTTCCGGAGGAGTGCTTGGGTATTTAGGAAGTACTCTGGCAGTAAGACGTTACCTAAAATACTAATGAGAAAACTTTTGTTAATTTTTTTTATTTCTAGCCTTTTTCTTGTTGCCTACAAAACAGGTACGTTTGTTTATGCAGAAGACTCTACTACTGCCACAGAAGAGGATGCCGAAAAAATTGAAGACCTAGAGAAGAAAATCGAGGAGTATGAAAAGAAAATAAAAAACCTTCAGGGACAGGCGCAAACATTGTCCAGAGAAATTGAAACTGCAAATACGCAAATTGAAATCACAGGATTAAAAATACAAAATTCTATCAATAATATTGCAAAAACAGAAAGAGAAATCGGCGAATTATCCGGTAAACTTAATGACTTGTCTGAAAGAATCAAGCTATTGGTAAAAAGAATAGAATATCAGCAGGATGTATTGAAAGAACGAATTCGTGAACGCTATAAAACCCGAGAAACGTCGCCAGTGATGGTGCTTTTTGGAAATTCCACTCTGGAAAACTTAATTAAAAAGGCTGCTTATTTACGTGTAATGGAACTACAGGATAAAAAAGTAATTAGTGAGTGGCGTAATACCGAAAAAACATACAACAGGCAAAAAGATTTATACCAGGACAGAAAAGAAGAGCAGGAGGCGCTGCAAACCCGTTTAATAAATGAAAAAGCTAATCTTGATGCGTACAAACGTGATCTTGAATCACAAAAAGCGGAAAAAAATAAACTACTAGAAAATACCAATAACAATGAACAGAAATACCAAGAACTTTTACAAAAAGCAAAAAAAGAATTGGATTCATATAGCAGCTTTGTTGCAAATTCCGGTCAAGGCATTATTGGTCCTAATGGTCTTGGTGGCGGAAAAGGCGGTTGGTATTACTCACAACGAGATTCTCGTTGGGCATACGATAACATAGGAAACTCAAACTATACTGTTTACAATTCGGGTTGTTTGGTCACAAGTGTTGCTATGATACATAAATATTATGGTTATGACATTGACCCGGGAGATATCGCTGACAAAGATGAATATTTTTTCTGGGGTGATATGTGGATACCCTGGCCGGGACCCAAAGGCAGAAGTTATAACTTGCTAAGCTGGAGTTATTCAAAATCAGCAATAGATAAAGAACTCAGCAATGATAATCCGGTTATAGTAGGAATTACCGCCAACAATTCAGCCGGCACGCACTTTGTAGTTTTGGTTGACGGCAAAGACGGTGACTACGAAATGCATGACCCTATATATGGACCTAATCTGAATTTTAGTGACTATTACAGTACGAGCCAGATTTTTGAGGCCGTTGCTTTTAAGTAATATCTATTTTTGTTAGAACTCATATTATTTATTTCTCGCGTAGAAAATATATTCTTTTCTTGTGCGTATACTGATTTATATACTTTTGTTGTTAATTCCAAAAACATATGCAGTGAACTACTTCGATTTTAATCCCCAAACTTACTTGATAGGGTGGGATAATATTGTCGAGATTGAAGCACGCTATGTGTTTAAAAATTATTCTGAAGAGGAATTTTTCATTCGGCCTGTTTTATCTCAGGGTGTGGCCTTTATTTATGATGAGAAAAAGGATATTTGGGTATCAGCAGCTGATTTATGGACTCAAATGCCGATTTTATCGAAAGTTATCAAATTAAAACTTTTTGCGGCAAATTCTACAGATCTTAGTTTTAATATTTTAAATACGCATACCGGTGAGATTTACGAGTCCTCTAAAAAAACATACTATCCTTATTCTGTGTTAGTTACGTATATAAAAAAAATAAAATTGCGCTAAACTTATGCATTATCCTACGAAATGGTAGAATGCTAGAATGGACTCGATTTTAAAATGGGCGCCGTCAATTTTCATAATGAGTATGATTTTTTTAATGTCTTCAACCACGGGACAGACGATAGATAATATCGGTTTTGACAAACCCTTGATACAAATCAACGGGCATTTTGTTATGTTCGCATTGCTGTGTTTTACTTTTTACAGAGCTACGCACGATATAATTACTTCGATTGTTTTCACGGTATTTTATGGCGTTTTTGATGAAATTCATCAGATTTCTACAATGGATAGAAACCCGAGTTTATTTGATATTTATGTAGATACGGCTGCGGCTGTACTAGTGGGATTAATTTTATGGAAATTACAGTCACTTCTACCGACGAAACTAAGAGACTGGCTGAACAGCTAGCCAAAAAGCTCACACCCGGCGATGTTTTGGCTTTGTATGGAGACCTGGGGAGCGGGAAAACTACTTTTGCATCTTATATAGTAGGAGCCTTGGGGCTAAATACGCGAGTGCAAAGTCCTACTTTTGTAATAATTCGTGATTATCAAAATGCGGATCTCCCAAGTGATATTAGGCGCGTATTACATATTGATTTGTATAGACTGACGACTATAGAAGAAGTTGAGGATTTGGGTTTGGAAGAAATGATGAAATCGCCCAACACGATTACTGTTATAGAATGGCCTGAAATATGGGAGGGGCGTTTGCCTGAAAATGTTTATAAAATTAAATTCGAGTATTTAGGGGAGAATTCCAGAAAAATATATGTACAAAATTAAATTAGATACATCGACTAGATTTGAGAAGAAGGTCTCTTTGTATAAAGATAAAGAATTGCTGGATGAGGTCTTTGGTGATATTGATATTGTGGCAGAAATAGCTAACTTGCTAAAAAAACATAAAATTGATGTCAACGATATTAATTTGGTAGAACCCAACAAAGGTCCAGGCTCATTTACAGGTCTAAAAATTGGAGTTACCGTGGCGAATGTTATTAATTGGGCAAATAAGAAGAAGAAAATAGCCGAGCTGGATTATCCTGATTATGGCGCTGAGCCTAATATTACTTTGAAAAAACAATAGAGAGCTCGGATGTATGCAGTATTTTGCATAACAGGAGCTCTCTCGTTGCTTATTTCAGATTGTTAAGTTTTTCAATCGATGCAAGCAAATTGGATGTGCTTTCTTTTACATTCTTGCTGCCGGTCCTCAGGGCAATTATTTCTTCACCCTGGTACTTGGCGTAGCCTCTTCGTGTTAACAGCGTTGTTTCCATACCGCTGTTTTGTAGCAGTATTTTTGCTTGAGGGGACACAGGAATCAAATGCGCCCTCTTGCCTTCACTTGGGTATTCTTTTTCGTCCAGTCTTTTCCACTGCCCCTCAGGAATTTCCACGATTTTGAAATGAAGCATGTTGTCCTCCGGTTTTTTTGGGTTGCGGAAATTGTACCAGTGCTCTAGGTTAAGATCTGTTCTTTAGGTAACACTTGTAGGTTGAAAACAATAGCTACATTTTTACCGCAGTAAGTGCCAAAAAAGTTGGAAATTCACCGTAGTCGCGCTTATTTTCAGATATTTCATGCAGTTTGTCCACTCTTAGTCCGTTTTTTGAAAATTCCTCAAAGTATCTGTATAAAGGTCTGTGATAGTAATAAGATGTTATTGATCTGCCGCCTTTGTGCACGTTGGTATTTAGGGGAATTGTGTCTTCGCTCATGTATCTGTCTACTCTTCTGTAAACTAGTTTTCTTTTTTTATCTTCTCCCCAGCCGCTTTGCCTTGGTATTCTAAATGCCGGATGCATCATAAATATTATGATTTTACCTTTTGGTTTAAGTTTTTTAGCAGCCTGCGAAATTATTTTATCCAGTGGGTCCATATCCTGTATGCTCAATAAGAACACAATATAGTCGAATTCGGGTGTTGATACTTGTTTTAGGCTTGCTGCATCATCTATATAGAAAAAACCTTCTTTTGCATGTCTTTTTTTTGCGCTGTTAATTAAGTTTGGGCTTGAATCTATTCCTGTGTATTTTCCGCCTGCGCGATCGACATAGTAAGATAAGGCTCCTTGTCCGCAACCAATATCCAGCACAGCTTCGCCTTTTTTAAGGTTCATCAATTTCATTACTTCAGGAATTGCGTATTCCTGATGAAATTTATGTCCTTTACTGCCTACCATGGTATCGTACCAGTGTGCCATTTTGTCCCAGTTGCTTTTTGTCATAAGTAGATTCTACTACACCTTGTCCAAAAAAAACTTGATATAATGGCTAGTATATGAAAATTCTTGTAACCGGTGCTGCAGGTTTTATTGGCAGCTATATAACCCGCGAGCTAATAAGACGCGGTGACGATGTTATAGGCATAGATAATTTTAACGACTATTATCCCAAAGAATGCAAGGAGTTTAATCTCGACCTGACTTATCTGGAAGCGGGCGAAAAAGCAAAAAAATTTAATAAAACTGAAGTTGAACCTATATTCAAAAAACTTCATGAATATCGAGGACTTACAGCAGTCGAAAAGCCCGGTAAGTACGTCTTTGTAGAAGGCGATATCGTCGACAAAGAGCTTGTTCCTGAAATCTTTAAGAAGAATAAACCTGAGGCAGTTATTCATTTAGCAGCAATGGCAGGTGTACCTTATTCTTTAAAAAAGCCATTGTTATATTCGGAAGTCAATGTGACGGGCACTGTAAATTTATTGGAACAGGCACGCCAACATAATCTGAAGAAATTTGTTTTTGGAAGCAGTTCGTCTGTGTACGGCGATAGAAATTCCGTACCATTCAGAGAAGACGATGACGTATCTCAGCCTATTTCTACTTATGCTGCGACTAAAAGAATGGGTGAGCTCATAGGTTATACCTATCATTATTTATATAAAATACCGATCATAAATGCCAGAATATTTGGGCCAATATACGGACCTCTGCAAAGATTTTACGGAATGGCAGCTCAAAGGTTTATCAAACAAGTTTATCAGGGAAAGCCCATTACAATTTATGGTCACGGAACTATGGGAAGAGACAGCACCTATATTGATGACGAAGTGTCCGGTCTAATTAAATGTTTAGATGCAGACATAGAATTTGATACTTTTAACATTGGAACCGGAAATCCCGTAACGGTAAATGATCTTGCAGATTATGTTATTAAATATTTTGGAAAAGGGAGCATAGTGAATATTGATAAACCTCCTACTGAAGTCCCCATAACCTTTGCAGATATTTCAAAAGCAAAAAAGCATTTGGGATATGAACCAAAAATGACATTTGAAGAAGGAATTAAGCGACAGGTAGAGGTTTTCAAAATGATGCCGGACTGGTATAAGAATATGGAGGAAAAATTATAATGAAAGTTTATAAGAAAAAACTGGTTTCAGTAGTTATACCTTGCTACAACGAAGAAAAAAATATAGATCGTACTTTAGATGGACTTGTAGCGTTAGCAAAAGAAAGTTCGTATGACTTTGAAATAATCGCGGTCAACGACGGCAGTAAAGATAATACCTGGGAAGTTATAGATTCTTATGCCAAGAAAAACAAACTAATCAAGGGTGTGAATTTAATGACAAATTATGGAATGTCTCAGGCTTATATGGCCGGTTTCAAGGTTTCAAAAGGTGATTATGTTATAACTGTTTCTGCAGATTTAGAAATTCCACTTGAAAATATCGATAAGGTAATTAAATATCTTGATGAAGGTTATGATTTTGTAAATACAAACAGACACGGCAGGTGGGGTAAAGACCGCGCTGTAAAAAGCGGATTGGCCAACAAAATAATTGCAAAAATCAGTAAAGTTCACATGCTTGATAGAGGCTCCGGAATGAAAGGTTTTAAGCGCGTATTGATTGACAATTTGAGGTTGTATGGAGAAATGCACCGATTTATCCCTGATTATGTGAGTTTATACGGGGCAAAAATGATTGAGTTCAGAGTGGACTTTAAAGACAGAGATTTTGGTGTTTCAGCCTACAGTAAACAAAGCAGGGTTGTAAGGGTTTTACTGGATTTGATAACACTTGCTTTCATGCTCTATTTTGCAAAAAAACCATTTTATGCTATGCCCGGAAGACTATTCGGTGCGACCGGAGCGCTAATTGCGGGTTTTGGTGCTTTAGGCACAGGTTACTTGTTAGTTCTTAAGCTGATGGGTTACAGTATCGGGGATCGCCCTCTTTTTATGGTATCGATTCTTATGCTGGTTTTAGGCTTGCAGTCAATAATGATTGGTGTTCTTGGAGAACTAATGATGCGCATTTATTTTGAGTCGAGCGGGCGCGACACTTTTGTTATACGGGAAGTAAAAAACTAAAGTACTGTTTTAAAATATTCGATTGTTTTTTTCAATCCTTCTTCCAGTTTTATATGTGGTTCCCAGTTTAATTCTTTTTTGGCCAGGGTAATGTCGGGTTTTCGAACTTTAGGATCATCAATAGGTAAATCTTTATAAACTATTTCTGATTTAGATTCGGTTAAATTAATAACTTTTTCTGCTAGTTCTTTTACGGTAAATTCGTCAGGATTTCCAATATTCACCGGTCCTATAAAGTTATCTTTTTGCATGAGTTTATAAATTCCGTCTATTTCGTCACTGACGTAGCAAAAAGACCTGGTCTGAGAACCGTCTCCATAAATTGTAATAGGCTCATTCTTTAGTGCTTGAATTATGAAGTTTGATACAACGCGACCATCGTCGACTGCCATTCTAGTGCCGTAAGTATTAAAAATTCTGATAACCCTAATTTCCAGTTTATGCTGGCGGTGGTAGTCAAAAAACAAAGTTTCGGCTACCCTTTTTCCTTCGTCGTAGCATGACCTCGGTCCTGTTGTATTTACATTTCCTCTGTATGTTTCTTTTTGAGGATGTTCCAATGGGTCCCCGTAAATTTCTGAAGTTGATGCCTGCAGAATTCTTGCATTATGCTTCAGGGCAAGACCCAAAACATTTATCACACCCATTGTGTTTGCTTTGATGGTTCTGACAGGGTTATATTGGTAATGTATAGGGGACGCCGGACATGCAAGATTGAATATTTCATCAATTTTTTCTGTATGTAAAAATAGTGGATTAATAATGTCGTGCTCAACAAACACAAAATTCTCTTTATTTTGTAAGTGTTCAATATTTCTAATATTTCCCGTAAAGAGATTGTCTACACAGATAACTCTATAATTTTTTGATATCAGTAAGTCGCAAAGATGGCTGCCCAAAAATCCGGCGCCTCCGGTTACCACAGCTGTTTTAAATTCTTTCATATTTTATAAATTCCTTTCCGTTATAAATTGTCTTTATACAATCGCTTTCTAAAAGTATATCCAATAATTTATTGTTTTTAATAATTTCTTCATATGTATGCCCCGTTTTTAATGAGACGTATAGGCTGATTGGGAGATCATGAGAAACTATGATTGAGTTGCCGTCATTATTTTCTAAAGCTTCTTCAACAACTCGATTAAATTCTTTGTATATCTCTTCATAGTGTTCTCGTGTGTTGTTTTGGGTATGTTGTTCATGAAGGTTTTCTCTAATTGTAGCGTATCTGTTGATTACTCGAGCCAAAAGATCAGCGGTTTCACGCGTTCTTTGGAACGGACTTGTATATATATGATTAATGGATTTATCAACTTCTTTTATTTTGTGAGCCAATTCCACAATATCTTCAAGACCTTGTAAAGTTAGAGGCCCGTCTTTTTCAGATTTATCAGTAGCTTTTCTAAAATAAGGTTTGTAATGCCCGTGTCTGACGAAATATAAAATATTTATCATTCTCATATTTTATCAAACAAAATGAGGAAGCAGTTAGAGCTGAATTTTTACTAAATTTGTGAGAATTGAGAAAAGGGCAAGGCGGTTATAAAACTTTGATGTTTGCGCTTTGTATTCAAAACAACTCTTTAGAATTGTTAAATTTAAAAAGCAAAACATGTCTCTTCTATCTCCGGTATTTTTTTTCTCATCTCTCTTTTCTTTATGCGCAAAACCCAAAATAAAAAGTTTGTGCATAAAATAGCGTGAAGTCAGCGGTCGCAGCGAATTACCTTTAATAATTACCTTCTATGATTAAGAAGTGCGACCGCGTACTTTCGTCTCTTGGCTCTGAATCTTTTTGGGTTTAGCCAAAAATTTTCAGAAGCCTCTCTTCCCGCTCCCCAGCGGGCATTAATATATTGTTTTTTGTGACTGCAACAATACAATTCTCACAGACAACCGAGTTGCTGTTAAGAGCCCGATTAGGCAAGGGGAGCTAAGGAAAGGATCTCCTTCCGCACCCTTGCGAGGTGCTCTTATAAATTGATTGTAACAATCAATGAGGGAATTATACCTTATCCTATAATACTTGTCTATCCTATAAGGTAGAAAATATATCACTGTATGATTTAGCTGTCTGTTGTAAGGAGAAAGCCGATTTACTTAAAAATATTAATAAAAAGCAGTAAAAAAATATAATATGACACCATAATTCCGATATAAGTCCAGTAGGTATAATACATTTTTGGAGACCATGGATTAAAACTTGATTCCCCCTTCAAAACTTTTAAACAATATTCGCCAAAACCAACTTCCGGCTTAATTTGATGGATTTTTCTTAAAAATGGTAAAAATGGGGGTTCTTCAAAACTGAGCGAGCCTGACAGAGCAAATTCCCGCTGGTGATCAGTTAGAATAATTAATAATATGTAGGACTTTTTTGTTTCCACCAGTTCAATACTTTTAATGTCTGTGATATTGATTGTGTGTTTAGAGAAAAATTTATGAATTTCAACTGTATTTTTTTCTTCATCGAGCTTGATGTAATGCTTATTACTTAGAGATATAAAACTAAAAAGTAGGGTAATTGAATATATAAAAGTAAAAATTAGTATCACTGCTATGCCATATCTCTCATAAAGATAATACATAGCCAGTGCAACGATAAAGAAACTGACAAAAAGAACAGCTTTGTGTTTTACTTTAATTGGAGGAACATACCTGAGAATCACATTTTAATTATATACTTTTTAATTTACCGGCGTTGCTGTAATTACGAGCCTTTTCAAATCTAAAAATCCCGAACAAGTATATAAAGTTAATCTGGTATCATCTGTTGGGTTTAATATGTGAGTTTGATCTGGGGTTACATTAAACTTTGATTTTACCTCAAATGTTTTTGTTGTGTCGTCATTGAAAGAAATTGTAAAAGTGTCACCGGTTTTAAGTTTATACAATTGCCCGAAAACATTAGGAAAGTTATGCCCGAAAATTATACTGTTGCCTTTTTCTCCGGGAAGAGGGCTTTCTTCAAGGTAAAAAGCGCCTTCACCCGAGAATTTCCACTTTCCATTTTCCATATTAGCTATTTGTATAGGCAATGCTATTTGTAGTGAGTTTATTTCGATTTTTGTAGGGACAATTTCTTTTTGTTCAGCGGTATTTTCTTGAACCGGAACTTCGATCTTTTCATATCTTTTAGACAACATGTAGAAAAAAACTGCGAAAGAGACAGCTGAAATAGCCAAAAATATATAACCTGCTAGAAATCTATTCATACTCACAATTTTAATACATATTTGTTTTGTATGCTGATTTATGACTATGTTTGGTTTTCTAAGGACCAAATCTTAGCGCGCTGCCCTCATTCATAACCATTTTTACTTGGGTTGGTGTAAGTGCGTATCTATATATTCTTACGTCATCTATTTTTCCATCGAAAAATCTAATTCTAGAGCCGGAATTATGCACGGCTCCAACAAGGAATTCTGCAGTGGTATTTGTAGCCATAGCGGTACTGGAAAAGGACCCTGAATTTTTTTGTTGGCCATTTTTATATACTGCATTATTTCCTGCGGAATCCGTAGTAAAAGCTATATGAATCCATTTACCATTATCATCTGATTCGAATACAAATCCCGGGCCGTATTGACCGGAAGTTCCGTTATACCTATAAAAATCCAAGCTATCTCCATCTGACTCGAATTGCCATATGAAATTATTATTAGTAGACCAATTGTATTTCGTAATAATACCTTGATCAGTAGTATAGTTAGCTAGGGGTTGATCAAAATATATCCATGCTGTCATTGAAAAAGGCATTTCCAGTTCCAAAAGTGAAGGGTCGCCAAAGTCAGCTAGGTCTGCGGTACCGTCAAAAATTGCAGCATTATTATATTTACCTGAACTTGTAGTCGTTGCATTGGCTACGGCGACGCCATGAAGGTTATTACCAGAAGCATCTTTTATTTCATTTGTCGTGCCGTTCCAAGAAGCTTCATCAAATTGCCAGTGGGCGACTGGGGCGCCGCGGTTGTAATCCCATGAGATTTGCTCCGGAGTACGAGCATAATTATATATTTTTACATCATCTAATGCGGCATTTAACCAATTTGATAGAAACTCTGTATTAAGAAGGGCAAATCCAAGATCCGCACCGCTTGCGTATATGTTACCACTGGGGCTAGTTTGTTGTTGTTTGTAGAGTCCGTTATGGTATTGCTTAATGGTATCCCCATCATATGTACACGTAATATGGTACCATGTATCTAGATTTATTGATTGACCCGAAGGACTCGTTGACGCCCATGTGGTGCCGTCAGTAGAAATTTGACACCAGACGTAATAATTAGATCCTGTAGCATCTGCACTAACTGATACTCTATATGCGTATTCATTGCTATTATCGCTTTTTACAATAAGTCCTTTTGTATTATTTGCCGGGATACTATCAACGTAGTACCAAGCTGATATAGTTATGTTGTTGGGATTTAACGTCGCATTATGTGGTACTACACCATAATTGGTAGAGCCATCAAAAAGTAAGGCGCTGCTGCCTTTGTTACCTTGAATCCAATTAGAATCAGTTACGGATGTTAATGAAGCATCGAAACCGTTACCTGATAAGTCGTAAGCATAAGAGGTGCCTGCACTTCTGTCAAAAGTCCAGTGACCCACAGGTCCTACACAAGTAGTACTCTGCCCGGGTGGACAGTACGAGCTGGCCGCCGAGTTGCTGGTGTCGCTAGTACCATCTGTACCGGCTCCTCCCCAAACAGCACCTGAACTTTGTGCATAGAGCAGTTTAACCTGGTCAGCAGTGAGTGCAGATCTGAATATCTTGACCTCATCGATATCACCTGCAAACTCTTCTCCTGATCCTGCATCATCAGTGTCTATATCACCAATATAAAAAGTAGGAGATGAGTCTAGCGTTGCTGTAGTTGAATCTGTATCTGAGTCTTTTAAATCTGTATCCACATAAATGTATGTTTGATCGGTGGAGACGTTTCTGACTGCGGTGATATGATGCCATGTAGCATCGTAGTAGTCAGTAGTAGTACAAGAGGCTACATCCGGTCCCCAAGAAGTATCGTCGTCAATTCCAAAGCATATATAGCCGTTGGTAGTAGCATATATTGCATAACCCGCTGAACCTGCAGCGGCTCCATCATTGATCAGATATTCTGTAGCAGAAGGGTTTGAAGCTGAATCTGATTTGTACCAGAGTGAGAGTGTGAAGCTGTCCGTTGCGCTAAATTCAAGATCTGCATCAGTAGTTCTACTCATTCTGATTGCGCCACCGGTGCCGTTCCAAGCCCGATCAAATTTACCTGAGTTAGTCCATGAGGCTGTGTTGAGAGTGAGGTCATTTTTGTTGATGGAAGCATCATGCGCTGTGGTGCCGTAGCCTTCGTCAAAAGACCAGTGAGCTACAGCTGATCCAACAGGGCTTCCCGGTGCCGGGTGGCCACCGTTCATGTCTTCGATGATTTGGGCGGGTGTTCGTGCATATTCATATATCTTAATATCATCAATAACCCCAATAAAGCGATTACCATCATTTACATTTGCTCCGATAGCTGACGAACGCCAGCCTTGAACATTTCCTCCGGCTGTTCCGGCAGAGTTTGTTAGTGCGCCGTCTATATAAAAATATAATCCAGTACCATCATAGGATAGTGTGAGATAATGCCAATCGGTGTCTGTGGGTACCGTGTTACTTCCTGATTGAAAATAATAGGTTGTGCCTCCTATGTTTATATCTGTCTGAAATTTTGTGCATGAAGTTATACATCTTGTACCACCAATTGCGCCTGCCGCTGTTCCAGTAAATACGGGCATTGCTTCTGTAGTTTGAGACGACCAATCTGCCTTCACCCAATACCCTGCTGTAAATTGTGATTTACCATTTAGTCCTCCATTTGATACATTATGAGCATTATCATTGCTTGCCCCTGTGAATTGGAGGGCATTGCCATATTTACCTTGTACCCAGCTACTTTCGGTCATTGCAGATCGTATTGTGAGATCTGCATTTCCATTTGCTCTGTCGTAAATAAAAGAAGTACCTGTTCCTTCATCAAGTGACCAGTAATGGATCGGCCCAGGAGCCCAGTTATAAAGTGCAGAAATTTCTGTTTGGGAAAGTGCACGGTTATAAACCCTTACTTCATCAATAACAC
>CAZPYT010000004.1:0-46416 GCA_964590955.1 uncultured Candidatus Saccharibacteria bacterium
AATAAAAGTGCGGGAAGGCATCTCCATTTTGGCATTGCCTGTGATAACAACGGTTATTGGGAATATCTAAATCCTGAAGATCCTGACGTGATGGGTATTCCAAGTACCAGATAAATACAAATGACTCTCTATGAACTACACTAAATCAGTGCTATTCCGGAGAGTCATTTTCTTATTCTCAGAATTATTACTTATTCCAACCATCAGCTAACAATCAAAGGATCTTTATATTTTCTAGGCATATTCTGCCAGATCTCTTCGGTAACAAAAGGCATAAAGGGATGCAAAAGCTTTAAACACATCAAAAATACGTGTCTTAGAATACTCAAAGATCTTTTTTTATCTTCAATGTTCTCGATATTTTTCACATGTTCTATATATTTATCTGCAACCTCATGCCACATAAACTGATAAACTAGCTCCCCGGCTTCATTGATTCTGTATTTTTTGAAATTACTGTTTACACCTTTCACCAATTTATCCAATCCTTTTAAGATTTCTTTATCTTCAACGCTTTGCCCCTTTATATCGGTGTATCCGTCAAAATCAACACCTTCGCTATAATCTCCTATCATCAGCTTTATAAATCTAGCCATATTCCAGATTTTGTTGGCAAAGTTTCTATAGCCTCGAACTTTGTCTTCACTTAAAGCTGTTGATTTTGCGGCAGTATTACCTCCAACCAATATGCCCATTCTTAATGCATCAGCACCATATTTTTCAATAAACTCTAAGGGATCAATTACGTTGCCTTTGCTCTTACTCATTTTCTGGCCTTTTTCGTCATTGATTCTGCCGTGAATATAAACCTGTTTGTAGGGCACTTCTCCGGTTAGATAAAGGCTGAAAATGATCATTCTAACAATCCAGAAAAATAGTATATCCCACATTGAATCCATGAAGCTTGTTGGAAAAAACTCTTTGAAATCCTTACCGTTGGGATAGTGTAATGTGGTTAAAGGCCATTGCCCTGAACTAAACCACGTATCGAAAGTATCAGTTTCTTGAATATAAGCATCGCCTAATGTACCGCGATCGATAACATATTTTAAACCTGCTTCAGCAATTAATTTTTGTAAACCATTTTTAATTTCCGCAATGGAGTAGCCTTCTTCAAAATGCTTGGATAATAAACCTTCATGAGCTTCACCTTTTTTGTCTAGAAATACAGCGAATAGTTTATCTTCCTGGCCATTAATCTCGTACCAAACGGGTATTCTAATACCAAACACCGTCTGGCGGCTAATTGGCCAATCTCGCAGCTCTTTTAGCCAGCGTAATGTGTCTTTTTTCCAGATAGGTTTATTGTACTTAACTTTCTCGGATTCAACTGCGTTTATCGCCTTTTCGGACAGATTTATTTTTTTGTACTTCATGCTTATAAACCAGTTGGGCAGAAGCATAGGCTCAATAGGTTTATGGTCTTTGTAATCCACTAAAACGTTATGAGTGTATTTCTCGTCAATTTTTTCTATTAAACCCGCCGCCTGCAAATCCTCGACAACTATTTTTCTGGCCTTGGTTACATAAAGGCCTGCATATTTACCACACAAAGCAGTTAACTTACCATCTAAGCCAATAACCTTTTTTATTTCAAGATTGTGGCGTTTTCCTGCTTCAAAATCGTTTTGATCGTGTGCAGGAGTAACTTTTACTACGCCTGTACCAAATTTTGGGTCAACATAACCATCTCCGATTACTTTTAGCTTGAACTTACCTAAAAGTCCTTCAACCTCAATTTCCTTACCAATCCACTCTTTGTACCTTTTGTCTTTTGGGTTAACAGCCACGGCGGTGTCTCCAAATTTAGTTTCGGGGCGTACTGTGGCTAAAACAAACGGTCCGTATTTAATGTAGTATAGGGGGTCGACTTGTTCTAACCATTCAGTCTCGAGATTACTAAAAGTAGTGCCATGATAAGGCGAATAATTTACCAGATAATTGTCTTTGTAAATTAGTCCGTCTGCGTGCATTTTTTCAAAGGTGTTATACACGGTTTCTATAACATGAGGATCTAGCATGAAAACGTTTCGAGACCAGTCGGCACTCATTCCTAAACGTTTTAACTGCCCGGTAGCCAAGTCGGAGTTTTCTTTTACAAAAGCCAATACATTTTCATATAAAGTTTTGCTGTCAAAATCAAATCTGCTCTTACCTTCTTTTTTAAGTTTTCTTTCATATACAACTTGTGTTTCAAAACCGGCATGGTCGGTACCAGGTACGTACAAGGTTTTATAACCCTGCATTCTACGCATACGAGCCATTACATCTTGTATTGCATAGGTGGCGTGACCACAATGCAAAGGAGCGTTAGCGTTAGGCGGAGGCATTAATACGCTAAATGTTTCTGATTTATTTTCTAATTTGTGCTGTTCTCGAAGCTTTAGAGCACCTTCAGGGGAAAATGCATCCAACTCCTCCCACATTTTATATATGCGCTCTTCTACTTCTTTGTGTTTAAATTGTTTTTCCATAGTTCTATCGCATAGTTTTTAAATAAATACTTTGCGTTTGGAAACCTGTTTCCAACGCAAGTATTTAAAAATTATGCCCGGCTTTGTTTTATATAAATGGCGGATGTGTTTTTGAATTTGCATAGGAGACCTTGTCTCCATTTGCAAATTAATTCAAAAACAAAACCACTTATTTTATACAAACAAAAAAGCCCT
The DNA here is from genome assembly GCA_964590955.1 of uncultured Candidatus Saccharibacteria bacterium. GTDB lineage: Bacteria > Patescibacteriota > WWE3 > UBA101185 > UBA10185 > CAZPYT01. The sequence continues at coordinate 2,670 of CAZPYT010000004.1, forward strand.
GCAACTTTTTACATTGTCAGGGTCTCACTAAAAAGCGGACGGTACCACCTGATACTTTTAACTTTTCTAAGCTATTACGGGCTTTTGTAGTTCCCGGCGGAATCTAATTGCTTTTTCAAGCGTTCTTTCTGCTGCGTCAGCTGATGACATTAATTCAGCTTCAAATGCATTTCTATGTTGGAATAATAACAAATAAGTGATAGTAAATAAAGATTTTATTATAAAATGAATTGATTATCCATCAAAAAACCTGTATATATAAACCTAGACACGCATTGAATAGGCATCCTACCTAGGAGCGTAAAAGGAAATTGGCTTTTTCCAACCCTTGGCCATATAACTTTTTTCTTAGCCTCAGAAGTCTACAAAGGGGCATCAATAAGGTTGCGTTGCAGTTTTTGTATTTGCATCGGATACAAGTTTCCGAATGCTAAATAAATAAAAAAACTGCCCAGCAACAAAGCAAGGTGGTACCACGAGCCAAATCCTCGTCCTTGTCAGGTCTTAGAGGTGAATTTATAAGATCTTTCAAGGCCGGGGATTTGAGTTTATTTAGTAAAGGGTATTACAATGCTTTATTCAAAACTGGTTGGAAAAACCGAAAAAAATGCTATCAGAGATGCCACAGCTACATCTCATAAATTAATGTACCGTGCAGGTCTTATCAGACAAGTTGCCGCCGGCAGATATGCTTATTTACCTCTTGGACAAATGGTCATAAATAAAATCCAAAAAATAATTGAAAACGAAATGCAAAGTGTTGGATCGCAGCAAATTGATACGCCGACTCTTCAACCAATAGAACTTTGGAAAAAAACAAACCGCGACTCAGCCTTTGGTGCAGAAATGCATATTGTCGAGGACCATCATGGCGCAACCTTTGCTATGGGTGCTACTGCAGAAGGCCTTATAACTGAATTGATTTCCTCATTAAAGCCTTCTTATAAAGAGTTACCGATGTACGTACATCAGTTCTCTTCAAAGTTCCGCGATGAAAAACGACCGCAAGGCGGGCTTTTACGCGTTCGGGAGTTTATTATGAAGGATGCCTATTCCTTCGACATCTCAGAAGAAGCCTTGCACGAAACTTATCAAAAGTTTTACGAAGCATATGTAAGAATTTCAAAAAGATTCGGCTTAAAAGCCTATCCGGTTTTAGCCGACAGCGGGGCTATAGGCGGAGATTACAACCACGAATTTATTGTAGAATCTTCAGCCGGAGAGGGCGAGGCATTTTTGTGCGACGCTTGCGATTATGCAGCACATATAGACCGAGCTGAATCAGGCGTCGAAGAGTTTTCACAAGATAAGGAACTTAAGGAAGTAAAAGAATACTGGAATGATGAAGTAAAAACTTGCGCACTGTTAGCTCAAGCAATGAAAATTCCAATATATGAAACTACAAAAACTATTTTGTTTGAAACAGAAAACGGGTTTGTAGCAGCCATGGTTCGAGGTGACTATGATGTCAATGAAGCTAAATTAAAGCGCTACCTCAAAATAAACAAGCTGGAATTAGCCAAGGAAGAAGACGTTGAAAGGCTGACGGGTGCCAAAGTGGGTTTTGCCGGACCGGTAAATCTGTCAAAAGAAGTAAAAGTTGTGGCGGACCTTACTTGTCAAAATAGGACAAATTTTGAGGCTGGTGGAAATAAAACAGGCCTCCATTTGTACAACTTAAATTACGAAAGAGACTTTCCTACGCCACAATTTGCGGATATCAGAGTGGCTGCTGAGGGCGATACTTGTCCTGCGTGTAAAAAAGGTCAGCTAAAAACACTAATAGGCATAGAGTTTGGCCACTGTTTCAAATTAGATCAGTTTTATTCAAAACCACATGACGGCTATTTTACAGACAAAGACGGAACACAAAAACACTTTTGGATGGGATCATACGGAATCGGGTTAGGTAGAGCTATGGCTACAATCGTTGAAACAAACAATGATGAAAAAGGCATCATCTGGCCGGAAGAAGTTGCACCGTTTAAAATCCACCTGGTGGTATTAAAACCTGAAAATAATGAGGTTATGAATAACGCGCAAAATGTTTATAGCCTGCTACAAAATAAAGGGTTTGAAGTTTTAATGGATGACCGTGAGGCTGTTTCCGCGGGGGCTAAGTTTGCCGATGCAGATTTGTTAGGCATACCCTATCGACTTGTAATATCTGAAAAAACAGGCAATAAAATAGAAATTAAAAAACGAAGTGAAAATGAGTCTAAGCTAGTGGAACTCACTGAGATAATAGATCTTTTAAGTGCTTAAATAGGGTTTCGTAAACACGTTCGTCCGTGGTAGCCGGAATTGCAATATTAACATTTAATTTTGGCGAACTTACCGTGGCTCGCGACTCTTTCCTATCTACATTTACGGGTGAAGGCGATTTAAAACCTGCTATTCTGCATAAATACAAAAAGGTAGACGCATACTGAGTTGATACAGCGGTAGAAGAACCGCTTAAGCGCCCAAAATATCCAGCCAGCGTACTACTTGGCACATTTGACACGTTTGCATCTGCTTCAAATAATTCTTTGTATATTTCAGTAATTCTAACTGATAGAAATTTATTAAAACTGCCTTTATCCTTAATTTCAAAATAACTTTTAGTAGGATGTCCCATTATATCCAGCAGACCCAGTGCCTTTAAAAAAGGAATAAGTTCTCTATCTGACGAACTGGCAAATCCTATACCGGACAAATATCTGTATGTAAATTTAGCGGGAGCTTCGATATCGGCAAGAATACTAAACAATGCATCAGCCTTATCTAAGTTAGTTAACAACGGAAAAGCGTACATGTATACAAGTTTTCCACATTAAAAGTCCGCGTGTCAATACTCGGCACGTTGTGCCTTTGTATCAGCCTTCTGTGTCATTTGTGGCTGTGGATAACTTTTGGATAAGTGTCCATTATGCTTAAAGAAGGTTGAGGCTGCACATCAAAGCCACTAACATAACAACGATTAAAAAAAGCGGCACTGGCAATATAGGCTGCTGAGTCCCCACAGTATTTGATATCCGGATAAAAATTGTTAACGCCCAGTACTGCTGCTTCCACATCTATTCGAGCGCGTAGTTGCGTATTTGCGGAAACACCGCCACCCAAAATTATAGAAGAAACTTGATATTCTTTGGCAGCACGAATAGTCTTGGCAACAAGTACATCTATTACTGCATTTTCAAATTCACAAGCAAGCGCAGCGTTGTCACTATCAGAATAGTTTCTTATAGCTGTTTTTAAACCGGAAAAAGAAAAGTCATAGTTATCTCTATCGAGCATGGGACGGGGTAACTTGCCTACCAAGGAATTATGCGTGCATGTAGAAGCAAGCTTAGATAGAACCACACCTCCTAAATATTTAGATATACCCAAAACACGAGCTACCTTATCAAAAGCCTCACCGGCGGCATCATCTAAAGTTCCGCCTAAAAACTCAAAATGCATATGATCTTTCATAAGAATAAGATCGGTATGACCGCCGCTTACTATCAAAACTACAGCCGGAAATTTGATTTCTTCAACTCTAGGATTATTAATAAAGCTACCGTATATGTGACCAACCAAATGATTAACAGCAATTAATGGTTTTTTCCAAACTAGCGAGAGGGCTTTAGCGGCTTCAATACCAACTATCAGCGAGCCTATCAGTCCCGGACCACAAGTGATAGCAATTGCATCAATTTCTTCCGGAGCAGTTATATTCGATTTTTTTATACAGTCTTCAATGACAGGGACAATACTCTCAACTTGTTTACGTGCAGCAACTTCAGGAACAACACCACCGGTCAGCTCATGCATTTCTGCAGAAGTGGCTGTAGTTGTCGACAACTCATGAACGCCATCCTTAACTATAGAACAGGAAGTTTCATCGCATGATGTTTCTATGGCTAATATATTCATATACAAATAGGTTTATCTTGACAGCTCTTCTTTGAGTCCCTTTAAGGCTTCTTCGACAGAAAATCTACTTCCGCTGTTGAGAATATTACTTATGGAATCGCCTAGGCTAGTGACGTGTCTCCTGTTTCCTGCCCTATTGGCTAAAACGTTTGTTGTAGCAAAGGGTGCCGTCTGTAAAGCAGGTGCAATGTAGGGATTAGATGCCAACTGGCTTGCCATACTCACACGGCTGAAGGGAGCACCATAAACTCTAAACTTAGTAGATTCACTGTATGCCTGAGCTTGCTGTTCTTCATCAGCCATAAATTTCAAAAACGCCCACGAAGCTTTTGGATTTTTGCTTGATAGCGGAACTACATCAACCCAATAGGTTGCCCATGCAGCAGGATTATCCGCAGATGCTTGAGGTACAGGGGCAACACCAATATTCATCTCGGGATGAGCGGTTACAATATCAAGTAAATTCCACACAGGAACGAATATCATAGAAACTTTACCTTGAGAAAAAGCAACGGAAGCTTCAGGCATACCATCCGACCAAACACGGTCCTCTCTGGCAAAATTTAGATAGAAAGAAAGAGCATCTTGAGCAGCTTTACCATCGACATCAGCCGGAACTTTCACGCCGGCTTGTGCAAAAAGCAAACCTATAATATCGGAAAAGAAATCAATATTTGAGGAAGTTCCTATAGCAGCCCCGCCTCTGACAAGATTATTACCGTCTCCGCGTACAGTAAGCTGCAAAGCAATACGTCTAAATTCCTCCCAAGCGGTAGGTGCTTCGGTTTGGCCAATTTCTTCAAAGTGATCTTTATTGTAAACAAGCACTAGGCCGTCATAATAAGTGGGCAATCCATAAATCTGACCGTTTCTAACAAGGTTTTCTGTAGCAGATGGGTAGAATGTGCGAGCAAAAGTTTCAGCATCCATCATTCCTTCGGGCATAGGTACTAAAGAATTTGCTAAACTGGGAATCCAGCTTATATGAACTCTCATTATATCAGGGCCTGTCTCATCCGTAGCTCTGGAATAAGCGCGCTCCTTATACTCAACTAGGGGCTTAATAACAGATCTGTCATCGTAGTTAATGGTTACATCCGGGTTCTGCTCTTTAAATTTCTCAATCATGGCGTTAACTACGTCGGTGTTTTCCCAAAGTCCCCAAATAGTAAGATTTGCAGAACCTACTGATTCAACACCGCTGCCTCCACCGCCATTACCTCCAAAAAACTGGCCGACAAATGGAACGTCCGCAAGGGTGCACGCAGTCAAGAACAGGGGCAACGTCAAAACAAAAGCAATAGTCAGGAATTTATTTTTAGCATATCCGGAGCAGAATCTCATTTTCATAGCAATATTTTTATTATAGGCAGATTTGTGGCAATCCACAAGATCACTAATCAATTGTAGAGAAAAACACAACAAATAACGGTTTAAATAATCCACAAAAACAAAAAGAAAAGAAGCTCCGTCTGCTGCATAGTCCAGATGTAATGGTCAAAAGTACCTAAAAAAATAAATTGAATAAGCAGTATAAAAGCAATCGCAGATTTGTTTTTGTAATAAATAAGCCTTTTTATAAAAAATGCGGAAAATAAAGCAAAGCCAACTAATCCGGCTTCGAACATAATTAATACAAAAATATTGTGCGGAGGTTGTGCAAATCTTAAGTCTCTAGGGCTGGGAGCAAATTTATCAATGTATGCAGGTGAAGTTGAGGGGCCATAACCAAACATCGGATGTTGTTTAATAAGGTATGCTGAAGATTTTAACAATTCAATACGCCTGTATATCGAGGGTGTGTCTTTCAATGGAAATATAAACAATGAACAAAGTAAAACAAAAGAGCCCAATATAAAATATATCTTTTTATTTTGGAAGCAACAGATCAGCAAAATACCCAAAAGATAACCAACCCAGGCGGTATAGCTTAAGGTGAAAAATAAGGATACCGAACCCAGAATAAATGCATATATATAGGTTTTACGATGCTGGCCGCTATAAATCTGATAAAAAAGCCAAACTAATAAAACACTTAGAAAGCCGCCAAATGTATTCGGATGCCTAAAAGTTCCGTAAGAAGGAACTTTCATATGCCCAAAAAAGGATTCACGTGCAACACCGGGCATGGATGCAGCATAGGGTTGTTCACCAAAAAATAAATAGTTATTAAACACAGCGCCTTGGTTAAACCACTGAGCAATTCCCAAAGATCCCAAAAAAATTAGGATAAATGCCGTACAAACGTTTAATGTAGACAAAATATATTTTCGGTCAAATAGCTGAGAAATTAAAAATGCTTCAAGAGCATAAAAAACTAAACGAAAAGATACAAACAACGAAGCTCCTAAAAAGGCAGAAGTTAAAGAAACCAGAAAATATACAAAGGCAAACCAAATAAAATAGCGATCAAGCTTCAAAAAATATTCTTTTAGAGATGAAATGTTTAGTGCTACAAAAAATAAAGCAATAATATCTTGCAAATAAAGTGCAGGTACCAGGTAATCTATGAGGACGCCATTAAAATAAGCACGTGAATAATCAAAGTGGTAACCAAGATTTAACGGAAGCGTTAAAAAAATAACCCACAGTAAAGCCTTATTAATTTTAGTTTTGTCGACAACAATCATTAGTTCTTTTGCATAATTTTCGACTTTGTATTCGAACAGATATTTACGAAACAAGTATTTAGAAATTATGTTCGGCTAAACCTTTTTATAAGGGCAGTGTGTGACTCTTTTATAATAGCATCTATAGGCAGTGGTTTGAATCCGACATGCTTAAGTGCCTTAGCAATAAGGTAATCGGCAATGTGAGGATTTTTTGATAATAGGGGTCCGTGCATATAAGTACCGATTGTGTTTCTATAATGTATTCCTTCAGTTACATCCTGCTGATTATTACCAAAACCGGAGACAACTTGTCCAAACGGCCGGCTTGAATTACCTATAAAAGTCTGGCCACCGTGATTTTCAAAACCAACCAAAGTATTGCCTAAACTGTTAATTTCTTTAAAAACAGGATCATCTAAAATTGACTCGTCTAGATTACAAACAATATTTCCAACACAACGTTTACTCTTATGACCAAAATGGACTGTATAAAGATCAAGTGCAGATAAGCCTTTAATGTCCAGAGAGGAACCGTCGGCGACAGTGCTGTCAACAGAACGATAATAATGACCCAGAAGCTGATACGAACCGCAGATAAAAAGAGCAACCCCATTTTCCTCAATGTAATCCTTCACAAAAGATCCTTTGTTTTCAAGTAAATCTTTATATAGTTTTTGCTGGCTTGAGTCGGGACCTCCCCCCATAAAAATTAGATCATAATTATGAGATAAAGAACCGGTTATTTTATCAGCAAGTCCCAATTCGGTTACACTTACATCAAATCCACGCTGTTCTGCGCGATATTTTAGTATTTCTATATTACCTGTATCACCATATAGATTTAGCTCATGCGGATAAAAATAGGCAATACGGAATTTCATAGTATACGCCTTCCCACCAATATTTTACGCGTAGAAAGCATAGCTGAATAATTTGGCAGTATCATTATATTCGAACAGGCGTCATTTTTAACAATCAAATCCAAAGATGTTTTTATTGAAACATTAATATTGTCTTGATAAATATTTAAACCCGCATAATTCAACCTTACGGCCATATCCAGCGCACGTATACCCGAAACATATATTTTTTTATTTTCTCCTGCTTTTTTCAACTGTTCAGGAAACACATCATATATCCAGGAAACATCGTGCCCGTCAGGTATATTATCGTTAAGAATAAACAAATAAGTATCATAAGCGTTAGAGGCACTTACAAGCATTTCTAAATTGTAATTTAAGCTCGCCGGATTTTTTGCCAGTAATAGTGTAAAACTTTTACCCTGATACGAGACTTTTTCACCACGACCGTAGGCATAAGAAAAGTCATTGAGATATGTGTGTGCTCTATCAGAATTTATACCTAAGCTTTCAGCAATGCGTACAGAACAATTTACATTTTTATTATTAAAATTGTTATTAAGGTTCCGGGCATTATGCGCACCCGGCAACCCATTAAACCAAAGGGTTTCAACACGCGACATATTCAGTTCTTTGGACAATTTATGGAAATAATCATGAGTATCATCTAAAACTAGAGTAATTGGTTGTTGAAAAGATTTCAAAGAGGCAAGCCATTTTTCATAAACAATATCAGTTTCCCAATGACGATCAAGTTGATCACGAGAGATATTAAGCAACGAAATGACAGTAGGCTTAAGTCTTTTCAAAAGTTCGGGTAGGGTAAATTCGTCAACTTCTAAAACCAGTACATCAAATTTAAGTCTTCCTAAAAAGTCAGTATTAAGCAAAAGAGTACTTAAGATGCCATTAAGTAAATTAGCCCCGGATGCATTGTATAAAACACGTTTACCGTCTTTGGTTAATATATGCGCAGTAAGCTTTGCCGTAGTCGTTTTACCATTAGTGCCGCTGATAAAAATAAGTTGTTTCGGCAAACAGGACATGAATTGTTTCCATATTGTCGGGTTTAAGTGCATAACAATATGTCCCGGCCATGTATTTCCTGAACCAATATTTAATAGTTTGCTACACAAACTAATTATTTTCGCTATGTAAATTGATAATAAATACATTTACTTGTACACAACCTTTCTTATCTAATTATATATATAATAAGTAGTAGTTATAGTAGTCAGTGTGTACATGTGTAAAACGCATAATATACTGTTATGTCACCTAATTGTTTATGCACGCTTTGTGTAAAGCTGCTTTATGTTGTTTCTTTCAGCTTTTAACCTTTCTTATAGGGGCATACCTCTATATAGCGGGCTGTCTAGTTGTTGATAAATGTCTTCATTTTGTTGATAAAAATGTGGATAAATTCTGGGTTATCCTAAACGTCTTATAGTACTTTACTCTATTCTCCATAACAATCCACATGTTTTCCACTTGCCTATATTTTTAAATCAGTTGTCTGACATTAACTACGTCCTGTCTGACTTTTCCCATTTCTTTCATCTCATCTTCTACTTTTTTTATCCCGTGCATTATTGTTGTATGATCTCTACCTCCAAGGTGTTCCCCAATGTTCATTAACGGTGCATCTGTTAATTCTCTTATCAAATACATTGCTACTTGTCTTGGAATTACAATCTCTTTTGTACGTCTTTTTCCTTTTAAATCCGGTATTTTTATTGAATAGTATTTTCCCACTGCTTTTAGAATTTGCATGGGTGTTACAAATTTACTATTCTTCATAGTCATGTTTTTTCCCAGCGTTTGTTCTGCGAGCTCTTTGGTTGGACTAATTCCGCGAGATTTTGCTGCAGCCATCACCTGCATATATGCACCTTCTAATTCTCTAATGTTAGAAGCAATATTTTGAGCTATATAGTCAATAACTTCATTTGGAATTATATCCTTGTTGTTATCCCTTTTTGTTCTAAGTATCGCTGTGCGCAACTCGGAATCAGGCAGCTGAATGTCTGCAATGATGCCACTGCTGAATCTTGAGGTTATCCTTTTTTCCAAGTTGACAAAGTCTTTCGGGGGGCGATCCGAAGTAAGTATTATTTGTTTTCCTGCCATATATAAGGTATTAAAAGTGTGAAAAAATTCCATTTGCGTGGACTCTCTGCCAATTATGAATTGAATATCGTCGATCAGGAGTACATCTACTTTTCTAAATTTATTTCTAAATTCATTCGAGGCATACTTACCTCGATTTCCGCTTTGTATTGCTTCAATAAGCTCGTTCATAAAAGCTTCTCCTGTTGTATAAAGCACGTTCATTTCAGGAAAGTTTTCCATTATTTTATTGCCTATTGCTTGCGTTAAGTGCGTTTTTCCCAGGCCTACCCCGGAGTATAGAAAAAACGGATTATAATTTTCTCCGGGTTTTTCAGCTACAGCCTGAGCAATCGCTACTGCCAGCTGATTGCTGCTGCCGATTATGAAATTTTCGAACCTGAATTTTGGCGCAATCCCGGACGCGCGTATTTTTACATTGTTTGGTTGAGCAGCTTTTTTAGAAGGTTCGAATAGAGGCCCAACCGGTAAGTTTTGTTTATGTTGATCTGCGGTTTTTATAGAGCCTATTTCGATAGTCACCTTTACCTTAGTTTTAGCCACTCTATTTACAGCATCCTCTATCAATGACAAAAACTTCTGAAGCTGTTTTTTTGCATAGGGCATATCTACCAGCAGTGTCAGCTCATTTGCTGATTTGTATTCCGGAGAGATCTTTTTCACCCAGGTGTTATACATTAATGGATTTAGCTCAGTTTCTAAGATACCTAGAACTTTTTTCCAAAAGATATGCAAATTTTCACTTGAAAAATCACTATTCACTGGTTTTTAAGGCAGAATTTGTTAGCAGGTTAACTAATATACTGGCGTAATTCTACAAAAGTTATCCACAATGAAGAAGCGACACAAATTGCTATTATGTCGGTAGCTCTTATCCTTCGTTTGCGATCTGGTCGCGGGCTGTCTTATCCATATATTCTGCTAAAGTGTAGTCCATCATTATGTCCAAATTCACAAAATCTTTTACAAACAGCACTGCCTTTTCCGGATATTCATCCCTATATAACCCGTCAGGCCATATTATAACTGTGTCCATGTTTGCTTTTGCAGAAGACTCTGCACCTCTCACAGAATCTTCGAAAACCATTACCTGCTCTGATTTTACATTTATTTTTTTTGCTGCTGTATTGTAAATCTCAGGTGATGGCTTTGGATGTTTTACATCTTCTGCAGTAATTATTAAATCAAATATTGAAGAGTTGATTGCTATTGTATCTAAGACAGTATCTACTATTTGTCTTCTGCTATTTGAAACCAATGCTGACGGCATTTTTCTATCTTTAATTTTTCCGAGATAAGTGAAAAATCCCGGTGTGATCTCCGGGGGATTGTTTTGTATTTCTGCAATAAAAAACTCGTTTACTTTATTTACTAAGATGTCGATTGGTACAGGATTTGGTCTCAGTGGGTTTTCGGGATATTTAAACTTATCGTAGTCAGCCAGTCTTTTAATTTCATCCCTCAAGTTAAAACCTCTCAAAAAGGCACTTTTCTCGAGACCGATAAACCCCACAGCATTTACGACTTTATTGAACGCTCTTTGCCAGTGTTCTGCTGTGTCCACAATAGTTCCATCCATATCAAAAAATATTGCTTTTTTATTTTCAAATAATTTTTTATACATACTACAGCCCAGGCTCCTGCATTTTTTTCATAGCTTTTCTAACGCCTATGTAAATTTTTACTAAAAAAATCGGCCCCAGCAGCGCATTGATAAAAAAACCGAAAAACCCGCTTTCTCCTTTAAAAACAAGATAAAAACCGTAAACAGCACCTATAACAAGATATATGATTACCAGTACAGTTAATATTTGCATGATTATATGTTAACATTTTTGGTATGAAAGACATAAATGATTTATCAGCAGATGCTGTAGCTACTGAAGATGAGGGTTATGTACATGATGACTCTCATTCTCATTTAAAATTCACTTGTCCCAATTGCGGAAATATTTCTCGGGATGACGTGTTGTTTTTGTGCAACACGTGTGATTCCAGCGATTTACTGGAGAAAGACGGAGTTTATATGTGTCCGTCTTGTTTAGTACCCGGAGAAAATTTTGAATGCAATCTTTGCGGATCTGATGAAGTGACGATGAGAGAAACAAAATAATATTCGGCACACTAATCTTGCAGCGAATAGTATTCTTTAAGAATAAGTGCTGCTGACAAGTCGTCCACGTTGCCGTGTTTGATTTTGGTTATTCCTAGGTCTATGTTTTCTGTTTTTAAATCCTGAGTGGTTCTGAATTCATTAACAAAAATGACTTCTTTTTTTGTAACAATTTTGAAAAACTTAGCGAAAGTTCTAACCTTTTTCGACTGCTCCGTTTCTTTTCCATTGGGAGTCAAAGGCAAACCAATGACCACCCTATTTACTTTATTTTCCATAACATATCTGTTGATCTCGTGAATTGCTGTTTGTGTGTTTCTGGCGTCTACTATACAAAGTGGCGTTGCAATTCCATTTCTCCCTAAAGCTAGGCCAATATTTACTTCCCCATAATCAATACCCATTAATAATGCGTCTTTTTTAAATTTTTTGTCTTTGCCCACTTGCTTATTCTCTTTCAATTGTAATATTTATGCGGCTTCTGTCTTTAGGAACATAATCGAAAAAAGGTATTCTGGGAGATAAATTGAATTCGTAAGTTTTTATGTTTCTAATACTGCCAATAATTTTTTGTGCTTCAGGTACGGTTAAGCCCATTAACGACTCCTTTACAGATTCTTCAGAGATTTCAGGTATCACAAATGTTTTTAAGGTTACCTGTAAGTCTGCTTCGTTTGTAGATACCACTGCTGAGTCTGTGTTTCCTAGGACTTCTACATTTACAATTCTTTCTTTGGTTGAAAGCACAAATCCTTCAGGCACATAGTCTTTTACAATTTTATCTATTAGTGCATCCAGTTCAGCCGGTTTATATGTCAATGCATTTGCTTGAAATGTTTGTTTTAATGTTACTCTTTCTGCTTCGGCATTTAGGGTTGCACTCAATTCTTCTTTTGTAATCTGCACAGTTTGCGAGCCGGTAATAAGTTTATTTTCTTTAGGAATAGCTGCTTCTAAAGCCCTCAATACCTTTTCTTCTGAGTTATCCGAAAGTTTTTTCTTTAGTGCATCAATATCTACTTGTGTTACGATGGCAACCTCGTCTTCCAGCCCGCCTGTAAAATCTTTTTTTGCTTCTGCGGTAAATTCTGTACTTTTTTGATCTTCTACGGATAATTTTGAACTTTCGTCAATATTGTACTTCTCTCCAAAGTCTTTTGCCTCTACATCAGCTTCTTCCTGACCTTTCAAATAAGTTATCAATAGAGGGTTCTCCGGATCAGGATCCTGTTCTTCTCGGGCAGGTACAGTTACATCTTCAGTGAGTTCAAATATATATTCTTTTCCTTTATCATCTTTATAAGTTAAGTCAGTTCCTTTTTTAAATTTTTTATCTTCGTCGGTGTTGTTAAAAATTATTGCTACACCTTTTGCTTTTTCCCCAACTATTTTTTCTCCTGTAGTTTTTTCTTCAGCCTCGTCATCCACAGAGGCTCCCACTGTATATCCTTTTAGTATTTTTTCTGAGGGACTAGTTTCAGCGCCATTTATAACTTTTACTTCCAAACTTCTTGTAAGCGGTTGAGAATTTACTACAACCTTAACGTTGGCTTGAGGCTTTTGACCAATATATTTATACGAGAAGAAAACAGCAATTATAAGGAGTGCTGTTAAAATTCCCAAAAATACAAATTTTTTAGCCCCAAAAGAAAATCTTGGCATTTTGAATTTTGGCGCCTTGAAAGTTTTAGCCGGAACTTGCTCTTCTAGCTCTGCAATGTCTTCTTCGGTAGCTTGATTTTCAGATAGCCCTTCTATTAAGTTTAGTCCATTATCATCTTCAGTCATAAAATTCAAACTGATTTCTTCTTTTTCAGCCCATGTTTTTAAAAGTTTTAGATTTATTACATTTTCAAATAATACGGACCCTTCCGGTATTACAAGTTCTATTCCTTTGTCATTAATGTTTTTTAATTTATTTATAATGTTCAATACATCATCGTGTATTTCTATTTCAATTTTTATCATTGTAATTCCTCATAAATATAAGCCATCGCTGCCAGAGATACTTGTTTTTGCAATCTAAAATCATCGGTTGCATCAGATATTTTACCAAAAGTTTGTAGGTTAATTGTCGTAATTTCCGGAGGAGCCTTAAATGGTATGGCTTTCGTCCATGGATGTTTACCCAGTGCTTCTTCAATTTCCGGTAAATCAACTCCTTCACCAAAAAGATAAATATTTGGAGCAAAAGTTTTTACACCTGTAAAATCCGCAAATGCCAGGGACAATCCGTCCAGCCAAATTTCTGCTGTCTCGTTAATATGCTCTTGGATTAGCGTGCTTTCTGAATTTGAAAGTTCACCTTTTTCATAGGTTTCAATGACTCTGTGGGCTTCTTCAAATGTTATTCCCATAACTCTACTAATTTCATCTACGAAGTGCTTTTTCCCTATGTGCAAACTTTTATTTGCAACAACGGCACCTCCAAAAACAACCCCGATGCTGGTAAAATCGGACCCGATTTCAAGAAGAACCATGTCAGTAGCTTCGTAGTGTGAATCTTTCATAGCTTTTACCAGCGCAAAATTTTGAGTTGTTATCGCGGCTAAATTCAAGCCCAATTTTTTAAAAAGCTTTTTAATATTTTCAACATGATAAACAGGGCAGTACGCTGTGTACATTGCCATTTCCGCGACACGTCCGCTATGACCTAAAAGTGTATCTACTTTATGATCGTCAATTTTTGTATATACATTCGATGATGTGATCATTTGAAAATCTGTGTCTGAGTTACCGGTATTTTCGAGATTTTTATTTTGGATATCTATATAAGCCGAGTCTAAAATTTTCTGTTCAAACTCGTCTATTTCTTTAGGTACAATTTGGCTGGTATCCGGTCTTGTTACTTTTGCGGTGGTAACGGTTTCAATTACGAGGTCCGTGGAAATCCCATAAATAACATCTTTTATAGGAGTTTCAGTATTTTGTGTTGCTTTTTTATAGGCTTGTTCCAGAGCAGCTGCTACTGTTTCAAAATCGACAATACTGCTGTTTCTTACTGCGCCTTCTTCCACTTGTTGAGTCCCGCTGCCAATAATTTTCAAACTGCCATTCTCTTTGTAAAAAGTTAACATACGCACCGCAGCAGAATCTATTTCAAGAGTAATAAACTTATTATCGTTTTTAGTATATTTATTTAAAAAGGGTATTTTGAACATTGTTTTGATTATACATTATTTGTGTTTTGTGTGGTTTTGGGAGTTTTTTTAGTCATCTGTTCTGAGATCATCGTCGAGTTCTGCAATTTCTAGTGGTGACAAGCCTTTACGATCAAAATCGTCTTCCTCTAGTACGGCGTGATACTTTGGTTTCTTTCTCTTACTTTTTTGTTGCGGACTTTGTTTATTAGGGGCAAAATCAGCTAATACTTGTTTTTCGTTTTCTTCTGCAGCTTCGATACGTTTCTCCTCCAAAACTTCTTTTTCTTTTTCTCTATCTAAAGCTTCCTGTTTTTTACTATCCTCCTCACTATTAGTATCTGTTTCAATGATTTCTGTATTCTTTTTCTCTACCGTTTCATCTTGTTCAACAATGCTAACCAAATCCTGATTGTTCATTATCCATTCGATTTCTTTTATGCGAATAGCCGGTTCGTTTGCATCAATTAAAGTATGTGTAAGTTCTTCAACTGCTTTTCGTCTTAATTCTTTTCTGTTTGTTGTTTGTATTTTTCTTGTATCTCGTAGATTAAGCGCAGACGATTTTCATTCGTGAAACTTTTTTCGAATCTCTCTTCTCGTTTTGATTTTTCTTTGTTTGTATTGTCGCTATCTTCTACATCCTGTAACACTTCAGTAGTTTCTTTGGGCGTTTCTCCTGTGCGCATTATTGGGGGAATGTTTACGCCGCCTTCAAGGTCCTCCTCTTGTTTTTGTGGTCTTGTGATTTTGGTGCGATAACTAACCATTCTATTTTGTTCCACATTTTCTGCGTCAGATTCTATAATGTCTTCTTCTTCAGGTGTTGTAGATTTAGCCATTAGCACTATTGCCTTCCCATCATTTACTACTTTGTCATCACTGTCATCCACTATACCTAGCACTTTCTCTATTTCGCTTACCTCTTCACCTTGTTTGAATTTTCCGAACTTAGTCATTAAAGTTTTTTCAGGTGGTGTTAAATCTCTTTCGTTTGTTTCTGCAAGTAGTCTAATTACTTCATTTATTGCTCTTTGTCGCTCTGCCTCCCCCTCAATATCAGCAAACCCTGCTAGTATATTCCTCCTTGCCTCTGTATGAAATGGTTTAAGTTGTTTTTCTCTTTCTCTAGCATCATCTATAAAAAAGATAGCGTATTCGTTTTCATGTTCAATTTCTCTGTAAAAAATATAATAGGTGCCGTCATCTAATTCCTTACGGCTTATTTCATCTTCTTTTTTGTAGTATTTTCTAAGCTCGCGTGGCCCCGGCTCTGGTACCCTTTCTTTCAAAAGTGCGTCAGCTGCAGCAATACGCGCATCTTTTGATAAAGTCGGATCCAGTTCCGCATTAATCTGTGCTAGTAGGCGCATTCTTTCAATATATTGTTCAGGTTCAATAGGCAGCCCGTCTTCTGGATATGGTTTTAATGTTTCTGCAGCTTCACCTGCAGGTTCTTCAGCAGTTGCTACAGCATTTTCCCTCAAAACCTGTTCTTTCAACGTATAAGCCTCATTTGCTACCTCTTCATACTCCGCCGCAGTTATATTCAACCCAAAATTTCTCATAATATCAAATACGTGCGCTTTTGCATCTAAAACACCAAATCTTGAAGAACACACTTCAATTTTCGCGGACAATTCCGCAATTACTCGAATTTCCATATTTCTCAAATCATTCATTAAAAGGTTTGGAAAATTTCGATGGTTGAAAATTTCCGTAGCCACATTTCTCAACACGCTTTCAGCCATGTGCATTTCAAATGTGACATTATTCACTTCAGTGAACAATGTTTGATGCCATTCCAGCGACCCTTCCCCATAACCATAATTGTTTCTTACTCTTTGCTCTGCTATTTGTTTATATCTTTCGGTATTTCCGTAATTATCTGCAAAGGTTCTGAACATTTCCATTCCTCTTTCCAATAATCTTCCATCAGTTTGTTCATCCCAAGCATCACCGAAGCTTTCTCTCGAATCGGTGTAAATCTGATTGATAGTATTTCGTTGTCTTATCATATCTATTTTGTCAGAAGGTGACTCCACTGTATTTTTTCTCATATGTTCTTTTGGATCATATTCAAACCCTTGTTCGCGCCATTTTGTTTCTGCTGTTTGAAGTGCTGTTTTCCAGCCTATATATGTTTTTGCGTCTACAACGAGTCTCTTAGGTTCACCTCTCTGTAATATTGTGACGCCGTACTTAACTCTGGTTGTTATTTCTGTATTGTTTGCATCAAACACTCTTCCGTCAGGTGTTTTTATAATTGGTTTGGCAAAAGGTTTTCCATCAATACTGTTCACAACATCTGCAGCCCGAAGTTGTTCTATACCTTCCACGCATTCTTCTAAAGATCTGTAATTGGCAGAAAATAGTGTTTTTGTCATCCAGGGGTTGTCTTCTTTGGCATAGGCAACTCCAGGTGTGTTTCTTAGCTTTTCTTCTTGGCGTATTGTGATGTGCACTCTTTGTACGTCCACTTCTTTTCTTACTGTAACCCCCTCTGTATTTTTAGTTTCTTTTATAGCTTTTTCATTGATATTTAGTATTGATTGTTTTGTTTGGTGGTATCCTTCTTTTTTCCAAAACCAGGTTCCTGTTTTTTCCCAAAGATTGTCTCCGGAAGTTGCGTCTAATACACCCTCAGGCACTTTAACTGCTTGAGCCAATGCCTCCCATGTACTATTTTTTGTATTGTAGTCTCTTCGCCATTTCGGAACTGTTTCTGTTTTTGACCAAGTTGTTTCGTCAATAATTTCTACAAGTTTTTCAAATGCTGTGTCTGTTTGTTTTTCTAGCGCGTTTAACTGCTCTTTTAAATTGGGGAAGTTTGCATATTCTGTTAATGTGTTATCCGCCACGAGGGTCTCCGGAATTGTTTTTTCAAACTGACCAATAAACTGACGCATTGGTAAAGGGCCCAATTTTCTTACAGTAGCTAATTCATTAGTTAATTCATCAATTCTTTCCGGTTTAAGCTTCCCCTCAAGTTTTTGTTTAAATTCTGCTACATCTTCAGGACGTTCTTCTCTAGTTTTCGAAGCTATCATTCTTTCGAGAATTACTTTAGTATGAAAAGTCGCGCCGTCGTCAGGTTCCAGCAGTTTATCAACTACCTGCAGCGTAGCCATTACTTGTTCTTTATGTATACGCAGCAGTTCTTCTGCCACATTCTCGGGCAGCTCTTTTAAAATATCCGCAGTTTCAGGATCAGCCTCTCTATTTTCTAATCGTCCTACCCATTCTTTTACATCTGTTTGAATATTTGTGAGTAATGTTTTTTCATCATCAGACACACCTCTACCTGATTCCAGTCTTTCTTTTATTTTTGCATCGATTCTATCAACAACCACAGCTACCGGAATGTCGGCTCTATCTTCTTCCACTTTATAATTTTCATAAAGTCTTTTTACCAGGGGGATGCTTTCAAGTTCTGCAGCTCTATCTCCGGCAGCTACTGCTGCCTCAACTTGTTTGATTATGTTTTCCGGGAGGTCTCTCAAAGCATCAGGGTTTATTTCGCTAACCGGTGTTGCCAACAAAGAATCAATATCCGTAGCTCTTTCTATAGAATGTGTATTTTCAGCAACCGCTGCTAAAGCCATAATACAAATTATACCTAAAATGGAATTTTTTTAAACAAAGAAGGTTTTTCTTCATCAGGTTTAGGTTCATCAAATCCCGCGCGCTGATTTATATAAGACTCTACTTCTGCAATAGGTACGCCATATTTCATACGCGAATTGAATTTTATCTGTTCCGAAACTTCACGACTAACAGGAACATTTGTATGTATAACATCCCAAGGTACACTAATAGAAAACGGCTGTGAAGGGTGGCCGTTTACCAGTAATCGCACATATGCATTACCAATAGCCAACCCTGAAATATCTCTTTTTTCAAAAGTTGGCTTAAAATACTGTTCCAGATATTCTGCATCATCTGCCCCAACTCTAAATGTACACATAGATCCCACGTTTCCAAAAATGGCGTTTTTAATTTCATCTGATAATTGTGCAATAAATTGGTGCGCTACTGTTAAATTTAATTTGTATTTTCTTGCCTCAGACAAAATGGTTTCAAAATCAGGTGTGGCAAAATTTTGAAATTCATCAACATACAAATAAAAGCTTGGAAAGTCTTGGCCCTGTTCAATAAGCTTATGTCGTGCTAAAGCGGTGCTTAATATTTTCGGTACCAGCAATAATCCCAAGAAGTCAGAATTTTCCTCACCAATTTTTCCTTTTGCCAAATCAACCAGCAATATTTTCTTTTCTGACATCACGCGTGACAAATTGAATGCAGATTTAGGTTGTCCTATTATGTTTCGCATTAGTCGATCGGTAACAAATTTATCGAATTTAGAAACGAAATAACCCATTTTTTCCGACTTGTGATAGTCAGTGGTTTTTGCCATTTCGTCCGTCCAGAATCTTTTTACAAGCGGATCTGTAATTTTATCAATAAAGTTTTGTGCGTACTTGTTATCGATTAGTAATCTCAAAACATCCACCATTGTACTTGTTGGGTCCACCATTGCTGTTAACATGACATTTCTAATTGCACGCTCAAGTTGTGGTCCCATAATACCTGAATGATTAGGGTCATAAAGTTTATATAACAGAGCAATAAATGCGTTTATAACCATGTGCTTGTCTTCTTCTGATTCGGCTTCAAGCATATTTAATCCCATAGGTCTGTCGGTGTCGGCAACATTCCAGTAGATAACATCATTTACTCTTTCCGGTGGCATTTTTTGCAGCAAATCTTGTACATCTGTACCGTGTGGGTCAATAACCGCTACTCCTTCACCGTTTTTAATATCCTGTAATGCCATATATTTCAAAAGCTCTGATTTACCGGTACCTGTTTGCCCAATGATATAAAAATGTCTGGTACGGTCTTTTTCTTTCATATAAACCTGAGTTTTTACCCCTCGAAAGCTGCTTTCACCGATCCAAATACCTTCATGCGCTTCAGGTAGATTCGTTGGTGCGGATGCTCTTCTTGCCGTGAGCCATTGGATATTGGGTGTTTGCACATTCTTATTGGGGAAGTGAAATACCGTCGCCATTTCAGCTGTATTTAACACCGGGAGATTTTTATAAAAAGTTATTCCTAACATTGGTAAAAATATTTCTTTAGCACCAACTTTTCTGAAAATAAAGTTGTCAATTATTCTTTTTTGAGCAAGCTGCGGAATGAACGCCCCTTTTAAAACAAGCTTGTTGTTATTTACATCAGAAAACTGTTCAAAACCGTTAGCTACATTGCTGATATGCAGCTGAGATGTTTGGTTGTCTTCTGAAATAGACACGACTCTAATAGCCGTATCAAATCCGGGGCTGGCTAGCTTTTTTTCGACAGCTTCCACATGCTTTTGATCAACATTATAGTGTTTCTCTGTATCTGCGGCTTTGTTTTTCAAGCCGTTTATGTAACCGCGTCCGGAACTTCTCCAATTTTCATTTGCGGGTGAAATAACAAATTGCACAGCTATGACCTCGTTTCCGGAGAGCTTACTCATAGAAGATGTTAGTAGATTTAGAGAATCAGTTTTTATATCCTCATACATTCTAAGTGGAAAGTAAGACGGTCCTCTAAATTTAAATTCTGCTGCATGTGTAAATTTGCCCCTATCCCAAACTTCATTTGGGTTAATGATGTCAATTTCGGCAGAAGGATACACGCCATTAATCTGCTTTTCCACATAAGTTGCTATTTCGTCAGGAACAACAACATAAAAACTAATACCCTCGCGTTTAGAGACTATCTCAAAAGAAACCCTGTACTGGCCTGTAAAAAGTGCTTTTAAACCCGGTTTTCTTAATCCGACTAAACTCGAGAAAAGATGCTCAGCTGCCTCAATTTCAATTTCATTGTCTGGAGGCATTTTAATCTGTAAAAAAGTAAGGTCAAACTCGTGCAGTTTTTCCATTTTTTTTCTTCTTAGTCTGACCAGAAAAATAACAAGTCCAAAAAATAAGAAAAACAATATGAGAGGCATCAACAACTCCAATAGTAGCGCATTTGTCATGTTAGGGTTTGTGGCCATGATGCTTTTCAACCTCCTCGATAAAATGTTCTTCCTCTTTATCCGCTTCTTCTGTTAGTTTATCCGGGGTTTGATTAATAGGATGCAAGTGCAAAGGCTCTTCTGACTTATCAACTACTTTTGCTTGTATAGGTTTTGTTGCAACATCACTTAATGTAATTGACTGTTCTTCCTCAAGTCTGCTCTGAGGTACCGGTGTTTTAGCAAGCTCAGCTTGTGTTAATTTTTCATTTCTTACAATTTCTGTCGGATTTTTAGTTGTTTCCACAACAGGCATTCCTTCCGGGCCTGCACTGTAACGTGTTTGTTGTTGTTGATGTTCTTCTACTAAACTGTTTAGGCTAGCAAAATCATCATCAGTGTTTGTATTATTTTGATTTAGATTGTTTTGATCGTCCATAGTGACCTAATTCTATCATTAGCCCAGTAACATTAAAACACTAAATGTAAAAAACAGCTAATTATCTCAAGCCGGTAAACTTTTTTTTCTTATCTTTCACTTTTTGGGCGGAATCTTCCAAAACGTCTTCTACTTTATTCAAAAAGGTCTTAGTTGCATCTTGTGCTTTTTCCTCCAGATCATCGCGTACTTCTTCGTATTTTTCTCTTGCCTCAGTTTTAAATTTATCAAACTTTTCTTTACCTTCATCCATCAAGTCTTTTGATTGTTTTTTTAGTTTTTCCCTAGTTTCCTTACCTGAAGCCGGTGCATGCAGTAGTGCAACAATTGCCCCCACCACTGCCCCAAAAAATGCTCCTTTGATAAAATCTTTTTTCATAAATAACTAATCCTCCTCACGTAAATTTTTAATTGCTTTTATACCCTTGATAATGCCCGTTACGACATTCAATGGGTTTGCTACTAAATTAGTGACATTTTCTACATCACCTAGTATTTGATTTGCTTTTTCGATTGTAGCCCTAAGTTCACGCAAAACCAGTACAACGTAAACACCTACTGCTACTAATGTAACTGTAAGAATTGAAAGTATAAAAATGTATAAAATTTGTAAGTCCATAGGGCAGTTTTCTTGTATTTGAAGTATATAGGAGTTTTGTATGCGGTTCAAGGCTCTTCGGGGGCGATTTGACCCGCGCGTTTACAAGCTATGGGATATGGCGTGTAATAGCGGAAATCTTATGAAAAAGGAGGGAAAAATGAGAAGATTTTTCCTATTTGTTTTGTTTACTTTTTTGGCGTCTTTGGCGTGCAATATTGCTGCAGACCCCGTTGACTCTGCACAGTCTTCTTTTCCTGCTGCAAGCACAGTCGAATCGAATGTCGTTTCTGCACAGTCTACAACAACAAGCCCGATATCTTTGTTCATTGGCGCAAACAGTTATTCTATTGAGCTTTATGAAGGAAGTGTAACTACAGATAGCTATAAAGTCACGTTGGGCATTTTCTCTTCCAAACCAAACGCTATATGGTTACTTGGCCATAACAACTTGGTTGGTGCCGCCTTTCTTAAATTACAAGTAGGCGATGAGTTTTTTATTCATTTTCAGGACAGCCGCACCCAGTGGTACAAAGTCGACAGCATTAGAAGGTATCGTGCTATTACTCCGGAAAGTGACGGCACAAATCTAGTCGAAGTGTCATACCCTTCTTTGAACGATATAACCGGTCAAGAAGAGGAACCCTTTTCCGTCAAAAATAAAGTATTGCAGGACGGTTATGTTACTTTGCAGACCTGTATATCGAAAGACGGTAACGGAATTTGGGGTAGACTGTTCGTAATCGCAAAAAAAATAGAAACAAAATAACGACAAGTGCTCATTGAATTTTTAACTCGATGAGCACTTTTGTTTGATAATGGTTGCATTCTTTCAAAGCTTTGTCACAGATTGTACATCAGGTGTGAGCTCAGGGCTCCCGCTTACGAAAGCGATTTTACTCCCAACGGTCCATTTTTTGTACATTTCCGCAGCGTTTTCAGGTACGTGCACAACCTCAAAGATTGGTGTGTCCTCAGAACCTACTTCTTTTGGATCTGCTATTTTCAATATGATGCCTTTTGCATAGCATTGTCTTTCCGGTGTGTTTACGCAGACACAAATATCTCCCGGTTTGTGTTGTTTGTACCAGGTGCTTACACTTGTTACGAACCCAATAACCCTATGTTTGTTATCCGGGGTTGTTTGGTTTAGAGTAAAGTAGTCTCTCATTATATTGTCCTTTTTCATTTATATATACATTAACCTAGAGATTTTGTCTAATTTGTATTAGGTTTTTGCTTTGAGGAAGTATGTGTGGCAAAATTTTTAGCATAATATTCTATTGGCAGGTGTTTTTTATGGAAATAAAAAAAGTCACCATAGTTTCAGTTTGGTCAAGAGCATTATTTGATCAAAGAATAAGACTCTGTGTTTTAACACAGAGATGGATTCGTGCCTGTAGCGTAGCGGAAGCTGCAAACAGCAAGATCAAACAGCAGACTGCACACTTTAGTGCGCAGTCGTTGATTTTGCTACACCAGCAAAAAAGAAAAACCCCGAATAGAAATCCGGGGTTTTTCATGTCGACTATTCTGCTAATAGCTTCTTAATCGTTAACAACCTCGCCTTCGACAGTATCCCCATCTTTTTTATCATCTTTTGGTCCGGAGCTACCTGTACTACTATTTCCTCCGGCTGGCCCATCTTGGTGCGGTTCATTGTACATACCTTGTCCCACTTTCAAAAGGCTGTCGGATAAATCTTTGGTCTTGTTTTGCAGTTCGTCTTTGTCTGCGGTTTGTAATACATCTTTCAAAGCTTTTACTTTCGCTTCAACCTCTGTTTTAACATCCACAGCTACTTTATCTCCTGCATCTCTTAAAGCTTTTTCAGCAGTGTAGATCATATTATCTGCAAGGTTTCTGGCTTCAATCTGTTCTTTCTTTTTCTTGTCTTCGTTTGCGTGTTCTTCAGCATTTTTCACCATTTTTTCAATCTCATCTTTGGCTAAACCTGTGCCTCCCTGAATGGCAATCTTTTGCTCTTTGTTAGTAGCTTTATCTTTTGCCGTAACGTGTATAATGCCGTTCGCATCAATATCAAATTTTACTTCTACTTGCGGAATTCCTCTAGGCGAAGGTGGTATTCCATCAAGAATAAATCTACCCAGACTTTTATTGTCGACTGCCATTTCACGTTCACCCTGTAATACGTTAATTTCTACAGAGGTTTGGTTATCTGCCGCAGTACTAAATACCTGTGATGCAGATGTTGGAATTGTTGTATTGCGTTTAATTAACGGTGTGGTAACTCCGCCCAAGGTTTCTATACCAAGAGTAAGTGGGGTGACATCCAGTAATAAAACGTCTTTAACATCTCCACCTAAAACGCCTCCTTGAATGGCTGCTCCCAAGGCAACTACTTCATCCGGATTGATACCTTTGTGCGGTTCTTTACCAAAAAATCCTTTGACCACTTCGTTTACTTTTGGCATTCTGGTCATTCCGCCAACCATTACCACTTCGTGTATATCAGTCTTATTGATACCTGCGTCTTTCAAAGCGTTAGCCATTGGAGTAATAGTGCGTTGAATTAGGTCGTCCACTAGTTGTTCCAATTTTGCTCTGGTAAGTTTTATGTTCAAGTGTTTTGGTCCGGTTGTATCCGCTGTAATAAATGGGATATTAATTTCGGTTTCCATGCTTGAAGACAGCTCAATTTTTGCTTTTTCTGCAGCATCTTTTAGTCTTTGCATTGCCTGTCGATCACCCTTAAGATCTACGCCCTGTTCTGCTTTGAATTGTTCCAGCAGCCAGTCTATTATTTTCTGGTCGAAATCATCTCCGCCCAGGTGTGTATCTCCGTTTGTTGATTTTACTTCAAAAACTCCTTCACCAATTTCTAAAATTGAAACGTCAAAAGTTCCGCCACCAAGGTCATATACCGCAATTTTTTGTGATGTTTTTTTATCAAGTCCGTATGCTAATGCTGCTGCTGTCGGTTCATTGATAATTCTTTTTACCTCAAGCCCTGCGATTTGTCCTGCCTCTTTAGTTGCAGTTCTTTGTGCATCATTAAAGTATGCCGGAACTGTAATAACTGCTTCTGTTACTTTTCCGCCTAAATAAGTCTCTGCGTCTGCTTTTAATTTAGCCAATATTTTTGCTGAAATTTCTTGAGGTGTGTAAACAACGTCTTCCACTTTAACTGCAGCCATCCCGTTTTTACTTTCAACTATTTCATATGGATAGTCTTTTTTAAGTTTTTGTACTTCGGGTGAGTCAAAGCGCATTCCCATTAACCTTTTTACGCTAAAAACCGTACCTTTGGGATTTACCACCTGCTGCCTTTTTGCAGCAACTCCTACCAGATTTGCTTTTGGTGCGACGACTGAGGGGGTTGTATTACCTCCTTCAACGTTTACTATAACTTTTGATTGGCCACTTTCCATAACGGCCATGGCACTATTTGTTGTACCTAAATCGATACCGATTATTTTACTCATTTTTGTTTTCCTTTCCTGCAGCGGTTTCTTCTTTTTCACCGTTGCCAACTTTGACACTAACCGGTCTAATTAATTTTTCTTTAAATGAATAGCCTTTTCTTACAATTTCTATAACCTTATTTTTTAAACCCTCAACAGTATCAACTGCGTCCATATTTTTGTGATCAAATTCGTCACCGAGGTTGACTTTTAATTCATCCAAACCCGCTGCTGTTAACGTATTTTTAAATTCTTTTATAGACATTTTTACGCCCATATCATCAGAATGAATCTCAATCATCTCGAAATTGTCTAAAACAGGAAGTAATTGTTCTATAAGCACAATGTTTGCAAATTCAGTAGTGTTCCTTTTTTCTTCTTGTGTTCTTTTTTCAAGATTTTTGTAGTCTGCCAGAGCTCTCTTCCAGTTGTTTTCCATTTCTGCAAGTTTAACTTCAAGCTCATTTGTATTGTCTTGTTTCTTATTTTTATCCATAAATACTATTTATTTAATTTACCAGGATTCTCCCAGTTCTTGGATTAGGTTTTTTGTAAACCTTACTGTTGGCATCATCGCTTCATATTTCATACGTGCCGGGCCAAACAGCGCAATGGTTCCTGCTTTTTTGCCTGTTGAGTATGGTGCAAATATGAACGCACAATGTTCTAAATTTTCTATACCAATTTCTGTGCCAATAATGGTTCTTACGTCTTTCCCATATGGTGCTTTTTTGAAAATCTCTTCGAGTAGTTCATACCTGTCAATAATCCCTAAAGCAGTTCTTGCTACGTCTATATCCCAAAATTCTTTGTGATCAAGAATATTTACTGCCCCGGAGGTCATCACTGTCCCATCGCTTTCTGTTCCTATTGCTAGCGTATGCGTGTTTTCAGCCAGTGTAACTACAGCATTTCTTAAGAGTTTGTCAAACTCAAACCTGAAAGGCCACAATCGTTGCTTCATTGACACTTCTTGTAGTACCGGCATTTCTTCTTCCTCTATTAGTTCTTCTAAAAAAAGTCTGTATGCCATAGGTGTTGGCACTCTACCAGAAGATGTATGCAGCATTTCTAAAAACCCCAAATCGATAAGTCGTGCCATTTCGTTTCTGGCGGTTGCCGGAGAATATCTAAGATTATACTTATCTACCAGCTCCACTGAACCCACAGGTTCTGCGGTTCTTATATATTCGTTTATTATTGCGTTCAGCAATTTTAATTGTCTTTCCGATATCATCTTAGCAGTATTATAGATTGAGTGATAAAAATGTCAATAGGTGAATGCTTAGTAATTATGTTTTACTACGCATCTATACTTTTTTGTTAACAAAATAAAAACGACAACTTAGTAGAACTAAAAATTGTCGTTTTTGTTTTCATACATTAGGCTTGGCGGCTACCCACAGCTTTCTGATATGATCGTGCACAGATCCCCAGAATTTGTCAGGATCCTCACCTTCAAAAGTAACTTCATTATTATTATACATAGTTACTTTCGTGATTTTACCGCGGGCAGTGATCTCATTTGCTTTTACAGTCAGAACTTGGCCTAACCTCATTGCTTTTTCAAGCTGAGTTTTCAGACGTTTTCCGGTTAACCAGGTAGTTATCAGATTAATCTCCATTACTGCCTCCTTTATTCACTGAATCGTGATTTTATTCCCATTGTTAGGATCGAAAATTGCCGTGAACCGCTGAGTGTTTTTTTCCAAAGTTCCTTTGAGTGTAATTATGTTCCCAGTTTTTTCGTAAAAATCAATTTTTCCCCTTATGTTTTGTCCGTAACCCGGTTTAACTCTGAAGGTAACAGACCTTTTCTTTGCAGCAATAACCTCAATATTATTTAAGTCCGCATCCCGCAGCGGGTTGTCTTCCAATGGAAGTTCCATTTTTGCCTCCTCATGTAATTGTAATTGTTCCGCTTTCCCAGCTCAGTAAAATTCTGGCTGTAAATGCGGTTTCCGAAAGTTCTCCATCTTCTAGCAAATATCCTTTGTATGTAATTTTATTGCCGATTTGTTGAGCAGTTTCTACTTTTGCCTGATATTCTTGAAAGAAGATTAGCTCACCTTCCTTAATAATTCTATTGAGGCTGAATTTTTTAAGATCATCAGCACTGAGAGTTATTTTTTTTGCCATTTTTACCCGACTTTCTAGCCAACACTTTTGGTTGGACGTATCTTATAGGTTTTTGAGGTTAGATGCAAATCAGAAAATAGAAACTAGTTTATCAAGAATTTGATTTATTTCTTCAATGCTTTTACTGGCGTCTACTTCTATGAAATAAGGTTCATTTTTATAAAATTCTACAACGGGTCCGGTTTCTCTGGCGTATTTTTTAATGCGTTCTTGAATTGCGTCATCCTGTTGGTCTGCTCTTTGGTATAGTTCACTTCCGTCAATGTCACAAATCCCTGCAATTTTCGGAGGTGAAAACTTTTCGTGATAGATATGGTCTGATTTTTTGCAGGACCATCTGCCCCTTAGTCTTTCCAGCATTATTGTAATATCCAAATGAAAATAGAGCACATACGTAATTTTTTGACCGATTTTATCCAGAATTTTTTGCAGTTCTTCAATCTGATTTATATCCCTTGGGTATCCGTCCAAAATAAAACCTTTTTTGCAATCTTCTTGCGTTAGTCTTTCTTCCACAATTTTGTTGGTAATGTCATCCGGTACTAAACCTCCCTCATCCATATATTTTTTTACCTGTAAACCCAAGTCTGTTTCATTTTTTGTATGGAATCTAAACAAGTCACCTGTCGAAATATGAGGGATATTAAGTTTTTTAGACAAGAATTCTGCCTGTGTGCCTTTTCCTGAACCCGGCATGCCAATCGGTATAATAATCATTTTTAAATGATACCAGATGTGCTTACGATTTTAATACTTGTCTAAACGCTTCTTGAGGGATATCAACTTTGCCGAATCTTTTTAATCTTTCTTTACCTTTTTTTTGAATTTCCAGCAATTTATCTTTTCTTTCTCTATGCCCGCCTGACATTTTTGCCAAAACATTCTTTCTCAAAGCTGAAATATCTTCTCGTGCAATTATTTTTCCGCCAATGGCTGCCTGCAAAGAAACTTTAAATTGCTGTTTTGGTATTACTTCTTTTAGTTTTTTAAGTAGCGTTCTACCGGTTTGTTCTGCCCTATCTTTCAAAACAATGTGTGAAAGCGGTGCAACTACCTCATTGTGAATAAGAATATCCATTTTTACTGCTTTGACGCTTCGGTAATCAGAAAATTCATAATCCAAACTGGCAAATCCTGACGAAACAGTTTTCAAATCATCATAAAAATTATAAACAAGCTCTGATAAGGGCAAGCCGTATTCAAACACTACTCTGTTTTCAGTCGGGTAATCCATTTTTAACATTTCACCTCTTCGCTCTTCACATAAAGAGATTATCCCGCCTACATACATCGCGGGAGATACGATGTTTAGTTTTATCCAAGGTTCGTATATGTTTTTAATTTTTGTTACATCAGGAAAGTCCGCTGCTGCCTTTACCCATAATACTTCATCGTTTGTAAGTTCTACCTTATATTCAACTGTTGGTGTTGTTGCAATTAGCTCTAGCGAGTATTCCCGTTCAAGCCTTTCCTGAATAATGTCGGCATGCAGGAGTCCTAAAAAGCCACACCTAAAGCCAAAGCCCAATGCCGAAGAGGTTTCGGGTTCGAAACTGAGAGATGCGTCTGATAAGGCTAGTTTTTCTAAAGCTGTTCTCAGGTTTGGAAATTTATTATTTTCTGTAGGAAAAATTGACACGAATACGAATGGTTTAACTTCTTTATATCCCGGCAAGGCTTTAACGTTTTCATAGCCATCATACATTGTGATCGTATCTCCGACTTTTACTTTTCGAATCTCTTTCATACCTGTTGCTATAAACCCTACTTCTCCAGCTTCCAGAGTTTCTATATTTTTTCTTTGAGGAATGAAAATGCCTATCCCCTCCGGTTTTGAGACAGCTCTCGTGGCGAGAAATCTTACTTTTCTATCCTCTTTGAATTCTCGTGATGAGAATGATCCGTCTACAATTTTTATGGCAGCCATTACTCCCAAGAACTCGTCGTAAAAAGTGTCAAAAACCAAGGCGCGTGTTTTTAAGGTTCTACTGCCCCGCGGTTCCGGAACTTTTTCGATTAAAACTTGAAGTAGATTTTCTACACCTTCTCCGGTTTTTGCCGAAACAGTTAGTATTTCATCTGATGAAAAACCAAAAGTGTTGCGAAGATCGCTTTTTACCTCTTCTGTGTTTGAACTTGGTAAATCAATTTTATTTATTACAGGCAGTATAGTGAGATTTGCATCCAATGCTTTATAAACATTCGACACTGTTTGTGCTTGTATACCCTGTGTAGCGTCAACTATTAAAATTGCGCCTTCGCAAGCCGCCAGCGACCTGGATACTTCATAAGAAAAGTCAACGTGTCCCGGAGTATCTATCAAGTTGAGCTGATAACCTTTATATTGCATTCTCACAGCTTTTAATTTAATAGTTATTCCTTTTTCCTGCTCCAGTTCCATTGAGTCAAGTAACCGCTCTTTTAATTTTCTTTTTTCAACAGTGTTTGTTATCTCCAGTAGTCTATCCGCCAGTGTAGACTTGCCGTGGTCAATATGGGCTATTATGCAGAAGTTTCTTATTTTATTTTGATCCATGATAAGGGGATTTTAGCAGATATTTAGTTATTATTAACATTTTTCCTTATCGGAATATCAGGTTCGCTAAACTTTGTCATATTAAATACTTGTACAATGTAATTCTGTGCTTTTTCGTAATCGTCGAATCCGGTTTTATCTACAAACTGTTTGACGGCATAACTCAGTTTTTCCGGACCCCTACTTGCACCAGGGAACTTCACTTCTGACTCATAGATTATATCTGCTGCGATGTGTACAGACTCTTCAAAAATTTTACTATTCTTTTCCTTTTTTCTTTTACTTATGATTTTGGAAGTTAAGAAGCCCCCAAAAAATATGAGCGCGCCTTGTGATATTTCTACAATAAGGCTTTCTATTAGATTTGAAAAATATTGCATGGGCTGATTTTACACAATATTTGACTTATTTAATATCTTCTCTCATACCGATTGTTGACGTGGCCACCAAATCCCCCTCAGTTTTAAAAGTTTTGATGTTTAATTTTTTCAAAAGTCTGTAGAACAACTCAATTTCTTTGACTTTAAACAACCATGTTAGTGAAATATAGGTTGCCATCCCAAAAAAAGCGGCGATAGCAGTTAAGAATAATAGAGGTATTACCCTGGTTGTATCAAAAACAAATTGATCAAGTAATTTCAGAGGTAAATATAATGCTATTCCCATAAAAAGTGCTGCATAACTGATTTTTGTAAAAGGCACAATCAATGCATCCCATTCTATTCCTCCAACCTTTGATCTCAAGAGTGCAAGCAGAATAATAAAAGTAATAATTGATGTAATTGAAAAAGATAATGCTATTGCCCATACACCAAGTTTCATATATTCCACGAACAGCAGGGTAATAAAAATATTTAGAAATAGTGTCAATGTGCTGACTTTTACCGGAGTGTTAGTGTCTTTTAGCGCATAAAACGCTCTGGTAATTA
Source organism: uncultured Candidatus Saccharibacteria bacterium (assembly GCA_964590955.1). Taxonomy (GTDB): domain Bacteria; phylum Patescibacteriota; class WWE3; order UBA101185; family UBA10185; genus CAZPYT01. The sequence goes on from CAZPYT010000004.1 coordinate 33,507, forward strand.
GGTAAATGCCGCTTTGTGCAAAAATTCCCAAACTAAAAAATGCCAACGCATATGATGTTTTTACTGTGGCTTCCCAGGGAAATGTTGCTGCCCCATAAACAATTCTAACTACAGGTACACGCAAAATTAACAATATTACACTTGCAGGTATAACCAAATACATCATTTGATGAAACGATGTAATAAAGGTTTTTTTAAAAGCGCTCAGGTTTAAGTCATCTCCTTCTTCAGACAAGGTAGGCAAGCTGGCATGTGCTATTGAAAATCCGAAAAGGTGTACAGGAAAAAATTGTAGCTGGTTGGCAAATTTTAGATGTACTACTGCCGACGTAGAAATCAAAATAGCAAAACTGTTATTTATTGTAGAAATTAAATTGTTGATTAATACGCTGCCTATTCTTGAAGGCATTAGCTTAAAAATTTCGGCTGTACCGTTTTTGTGAAAGCGCAATCTAAGCAGTTCGTAATTAATACTTATTTTCCTAAGCATTGGTAGTTGTACCATAAAATGCAGCACTGCCCCTATTACAACACCAATTGCCGGTCCATAAATGCCCAGAGGTTTTGCCAAAAATATAATTCCGGCGATCATTCCCAGGTTGTACATAATTGGTGCAATTGCCGGTATCAAAAAATGTTTAAATGATTGAAGAATGCTGGTAATGATACTGCTGACAACCAGTAAAATTTGTGCAGCCAGCATAATTCTCATTAAAAAAGTTCCCAGGCGGATACTATCTTCGTCAAATTTACCCACAGACAGCAGCCTCATTATAATTGGAGCTGCAAAAAAAATGACTGTAGCTAAAATAACAAAGAAACCTAAGGTGATGTTAATCATCGAAGACGCGGTATCCCATGCCTTTTCTTTATTTTTCTTATACATGGTTGTAAAGACGGGGATGAAAACTGTGGACAACGCACCTACAACAAGCACAGAGTAAATTAAATCCGGTATTCGATCAGCAGTGTAAAAAACCGCCAGCTCTTTGGAGTCGCCAAAAAAAGTAGCCATTAAACGACCTTTAACAAAACCAAGAACAGCATTAATTCCGCTTGCCACGGATAAAACGGCAGCTGCAGATAAAATTGATTTTTGGGTAATAGCAATATTTTTTAGCATGTTCTATGTGGTATTTTACCTAATGTTCTTTGGATTATAAAGGGTGGTTTTGTTATGAAAAAAAACAGGAACCGTAAACTTTTTATTCACGATTCCTTGAGTTTTTATTTTTCTGCCTTTTGCAGGACCCAGTGTCCTAGATATGCTGCAGCACATCCCCCAATAATTCCAGCAGTTACAATTCCAGTGGATATCAGAGTGATAAAGAGATCTTCACTCGGTAGTATGAGAAATGTGCCCAGTGCTATTACTGCCCTGCAACACATAAATACTACAATTCCGCCAAGTAGCCCAATCAATAGTCGCGGTTGGGGTTTGAAGTCCTCATTAAGAAGTCCCCATACTGTCGCGGGAATTATGTACATTGGCATACCTATGAAAAAGCTTACAAGTGCAGTTATGCCTACCGCAATACAGATCAGTAAAGGTAGCATTTCTTCTCCCTTATCTTTTAGTAATTTGATCTATGAGCCCCTTGATGCCCTTTGTCATAAACCAAAGTGAAATCATTGTAAGGATAGTTGTCCCGTTGCCCATCGCATACAAAGATGCGAAGTTCCCACTGACCGTATAACCCAGTGCCCTGGCTGCGAAAGATACAAAAAATACGGCTAATATACCCGACAGTGCAGGAACAGAAAAGTAGCACGTTTCGGCGAAAGTTGGGAGTTGTGGTTCCTTTTCTTTCATAATTTCCACAACTATATTTATCGCGATCAGTGCAAAAAATACAATGCCTCCGCAAACAAACCCGGCAACTACGATAACGATAGCCGTTTCTAAATTAAACATAGTAATTTCCTTTCTATTCAATGTGGATTTTGTAAGTATTATACGCGGTTTCACGCTATGGGTCAAGTCTGGCGTGCGGTAATATAAAAAAAGAGCCCCAGCCGGCTCTAAAAGCAATCACTTGCCCTTTTGACTATAGCATTATAGTACCCTCTTGCTGCAAGGTCAATGTTTTTGCTATAAATTTCTCATGACAAAAGAACTACCTACAAAAATTGATTTACTTCGAGAGGATCTCAAAAAGCTAATGTCGCAGCGTGAGAAAATTCAGATGGAAAAAGGCATGGCCGCAGAACACAATAAAGATCTGCGAGAAAATGCAGACTATGATTATTGGCTTGAACGTGAACAAACCATTACGGCTAGGATTAGACGTTTGACTGCTGAGATTGAAACTTTGTATAAAAAGCTCAGTAAATAGTATTTCCCAAACCAAAAAACATATGCTATGATACGCAACGTTATGGCAAATATTAAATCTGCGAAGAAGGCAATCAGATCTTCCGCAAGAAAAAAACAATACAATTTAGCGTGGAAAAAGCAAATTAAAGCAGTTTCAAAAGCACTGCAGACCGGGCTGTCCGGTAAAAAAGCTGATGTAGAAGCTTTAACAAAGGATTTGACAAAGCTGCAAAAACTTTTGGATAAGGCCGCAAATAAAAAAGTAGTACACATAAACAAGGCAAATAGACTAAAATCAAGATATGCCCTTAAAATTTCTGGAATCGCTACAAAAGCTGAAGGAAAAACTGCCAAGTCTTCCAGCAGAAAATAAAAGCGAGGAAGAAATTGCAGCAAATCTAAGCCCTAATCTTCTTAATCCCTTATCTTTAAAAGGAACGCTGGTTGATGCCAGTCCTAAAATTGTCCGCGTGACAACAAACCTTGTGCATATTGTCGCCTTTCTATTTTTAGTGTTTTTTTCCATTAGTTATTTTCTAGATCGTCAGCTAAATACAATGGCTTTAACAAGGGACGATCTTATTCTTAAAATTGATGCCAGTTCCGGTGTAATCCAGCAAGCACGTGAGGTTACTGAATTAATTGATATCTACAAAAACTCAACAGCTGCTTATCCAAAAACTTACCCTATACTCAGAAAAGTATTAGATACTTTTAATAAGTACTCTCTGATAAAAAACATTACTTATACACGCGACCAAAATTATTTTGATGTGTATTCTAATAGTAATTCTGCACTTAACTATGCGTTATTAATAAATGATTTGTTAGAAGTTGAAGGAATTACAGAAGTCGTCATAGATTCCGTTAATTTAAAAGTCGCGCGTGAACGAAACTTTGAAGCCCGGTTGCAGGTAAAATTTGATTTACACAAGACACTATATGAATAACGAAATTAATAAAACAATTACCGCATATAAAAGGCGGCTCGAAGATAAACAAGTAAACAATGCAATTTACAGCATATTTTTAGTGATAACGATTTTTGTTTATGGTGGTTTTGGTTTGTACTCTTTCTATAAAACAATTAGGGTAAAATACACTACGTATACAGATCTAAAGCAGTTGAATACAAATCTCGAGAATAAATTGCAGAGTTTGTCGACAATTAGAAAATCTTTGTCAGACGCTGATCCTTATGTTCAAGAACTACTTAAGACGGTTCCGCTAAAACCTGAAGTTGAAAAATACGTTGTAGATATTACATCAACATCTGCCGGAGCGGGATACAAAACTAATTCTCTTAATGTCCAGATGTCTGAAGATACTGTTACAGTTTTTATGATTAGAAATGAGGGCCCTTCGGCTACATTTGCCCAACTAATTGAGAATATTGAAAATTTAGAAAGGATGAGTGTTGTTACAAGATTTAATATGTCCATGGACGATTCTTTTGCTAGAAATAATATGGATGTAACTGTATTTCAGTTGAAGGCAGAGTGATGAATAAGCTTTTATATTTATTGTTAATTTTAATAATTGTTGGTATATTATGGATAGGCTCAAGATTTTGGGAATTTTCGAGTGCTACTTATGTAAACGATACTTACGAGCAGAAAACAATCAATTATGTCGGGAAGATTGATCTTGAGTTGCTGAAGAAGGAGTTTCAACCTGCCAATGAATACTAGTACACAGGCACAAAAAGGATTTAAAACATTTTTACTAACACTGATAATATCGTTGGCGGTATTTAGTGCGATATATTATGTTGTGAATTCAAGTAGCTCTTCAGGTTCTGATTATTCTTCTTCTGAAACTGATTACACTTCCTCCACTTATGTAAAGACGGATTCTGCACAGGCAGGTACTCTTGGTGCCAGTGATTCTGCTGCCGATAACGTTAAGAAGCCAACTCCCAAATCACAGGAAACCAGCGTTTTCAAGGAATTGGCTTCAGCCGATATGCATGTTGCCCAGCGACAGGTTCTAGCCGGATCCGACGATACTTTGGATGTTTACGAAGAGGATGATGCTGCCGAAAGTACGGTTCCGGATACCGGTCTTGTAAGTCCAACTTACGGTTTACTTTTTAGTCTTGTCGCGTTGAGTTTAGCTGCTTATGTTTTCTACATTGGCCCCAGAAGATCAGCACTTTCTGCTTTCGAAAAAGACATTTTGGATGAGCTGGATAAATACTAATTAGTTAGAAACAATCACTGCATTTACCAACAATCTTTTCATTTTTGTACCCGCAGGTGAACAAGTCATTAGCGTTATGGTAGATTCGTTTAGGTATTTTGGTTTAAATTCTGCCAGGGGGTCTACTTCTGTAGGTTTGACTTCGTGTTTGGACTCAACGACATATTTTAAATCTTTATTGTTGATATTAATTATTATTTCATCTCCGGGTTTAAGATTGTTTAAAGTTGAAAATATTGTTTTGTAATTTTTCGAATTAAAAAACCAAGGCAATACTGAGTGGCCAAATATAAATGAATTTCCAATTTCTCCGGGGAGCTCTGTTTTTGGGTAATGCCCCAGCGCTTTGTCCGGATTTAATGATTTGGCATTTGTTTCTACCAGAGCATCCTTGATGCCTAGTTTTGGTATTGTAATTCTGAAGTAATCGGGGATATTAGCAGTTTTGTTTCCCAGCACGTTTGATTTATCTCGCGGCAGATACTCAGTTTCTAAAGACAAGTCATTTTTTGCACGACTACTGCCCTCAAGTTCGTTGAACTGAAAATTGTAAAAACCAGCAGTTCGTCCGAGGATAGTGGCATTATCTATTACCTGAATATTTTCATCTTGGGTTTTAAAAACAAACAAAGGTAAAATCACTTGGGTTGCCATTACAAACAATCCGCTGAAAACTAGAATAGAAGGGAGCACCCTCGATTTAATCACAAAATTTTTGCTCATTTCTTTATATATTGGATCAAAACCTGTGTCTTTCACGTAAACTTTTTTAGTCATTGCAGATTTTCTCAACCAAATAAGGAATTGCAAGATCCTTGTCAATTTTTCCGGTTTTAAGGTCCTTGTCTGTTTTGTAACACTCTTTGAAAATATTTAATATCTCGAATTTTGTAAAATTATTTGCTTGCCGCTCGGATTTATCACGGCCATATCCTTTTTTAACCTGAAATTCATTTGTATTGAATTTTGCATGGGTAACATTACGCAACCCGTATAAGATCATTGAAAATATATAAAACGGGTCATTGTCCTCGTCAATTAGAGTTTTGTATTCTTCGTATGCTTTAAATCTATTTTTATAAAAGACACTGTCTACAAAATCAAAAACATTAGATTTTGTTTCTTTTGTATTACTGATAACCTTTGCTTTGAATTTTGCTGCGGTCTTTATAAAATCGTTGGAATTTCCCAACGTGCCTGAAGCTAGAATTATTAACGTGGCTGTATCAGGCGTTTTCTTAATAACCTCTGCGTAGGCATCAAACCCGGCAATTTTTGTACCCGGAACTTTTAAGACGACAAAGGGAGGATTTCCAAAAAGGTCAAACGATACTAGGTTTTCATATAGCTCTCGTGGTTCTATATCCTCAATATTTTTTTCAATTATGTGCTCGGATGCTGAGTTGTTCTTTTGGTTAATTATCAGTTTTCTTGATTTTGAATAATCTGTTCCATGTACTATGTAAATCATATTTCTATTATACTTTTTTCACTGAAAACTTTTCTAAAAATCAACTGGTAGTGCTAGCTTGTACTTACTTGTTGGCAAACAAATATCTTTGAACATATGCATGCAGTTGAGAAAAGTTTCCGGCTTTTGGTACTAATACGTAGCGTCCGCCATATAATTCAGTGTCCACAGGATTGTATAATAATCCGCCCTCATCTGCAGCACTTCGATCATCTAAGACAATAGATATTATTTTACTGAAATCAATTTGCTGAGATAAAAGGTAAAAACTCTGAATCGTTTCAAAATTAACATTTGTATCGACATCATTCGCATAAATGTCGTAAAGTTCTTTTAGTTTTGCGGGATTTACTATTGTTTGTAAAGATAACGCCTTAACTTTAATTGCTGCTATAACTTTTTGTTGTCTTTCCGCTCTGGCGAAATCTGTGTCTTCGCCGTTATTGCCTTTTCTTGATCGTGCGTATTTAAGTGCGGTTTCTCCATTCATAGTTTGCTTTCCTTCGGTGAATTCAATGGTTTCATAGCGCTCGTTTAGCGGCGCATTTTCTTTTCCTTCAATTGGGTAGAAATGATCAACGAAGGTGCTATCAACATTGATGTCTATTCCGCCAAGAGTATCGATGACCTTCTTAAATAAATCGAAGTTTACAATCGTATAATAATGTACCGGTACGCCCATAACATCTTTAACCACTTGTCTTATGGCATCTCCTCCCGAAACATTGTCTGAGGTGTCAAATTCATTATTTATATACACCTCGTTAATTTTAGATTTTGCACCGCGTGGATCTTCTACCCACAGATCTCTTGGAAGCGAGATCATAACAACGTCATGATCAACACGCCCTATTGAGATAAACAACAATGTGTCGGTGAGGTAACCTGATTCTGCTGAGCTAATAGACCTTTTATCACTGCCTAACAATAAGATGTTTGTTCTACCATCGGTTTCTTCCAGGTCTGCTGCAGAAACTGTGGCTACAATCGAAATCGGATCAAACCAGTCTTTTTTACTAGCGATGACCATGCCGCCCCCGACCAATACGGAGCAGAAAATCAAAAAAAGTAGGATCTTTAGTGCAAACATTGATTTTGGCTTATCTTGTTTTTTTATTTTTATATCTTTATACATGTTCAAATGCTTCAATAATCTCTTTAAAATGCTGTGGATCCAGACTTGCATGCCCGGGTAAAACCCCGGCTAAATTCGGCAAAGTAACTAAATTGCCAATATTATTTCTATTAACTGATCCTCCGTAGATAATATCCACCTCCGGAAGAATTTTTGCAAATTCGTTGTAAGTGGATTTGATGCTGTCAAAGCTTTGATCTACAAAAACGCCGTTTTTTGAAATATTTTTTGGGTCTTCCCATGCTGTAAGAGCGCCCTCTTTGTAGCTGTCTAATAGCTGTTCTGTGTTGACAAAACACACTATGGGGGTTACTCCTTGTTCCAGGCACATATCTCTTTTTTTATATACAATTTCTCTTGGCTCATTTCTCTCACTGTGTCCTACAATACAAAACTTACAATATTCTTTAATTTGAAATGCTCCCAATTCCCCTGTATGCGCACCTTTATCCAGCAAAGATACATCCTGTGCAGCCAGTTCTACGCCGTCCAATATTATTTGAGGAATATGTATTGCTGAAGGTGCCACAATTACTTGCAATTCCATAATCGGATTAAATGAAAAGTTATTTATCCACTCTTCCATATCTTTTTTCTGCATATTCATTTTCCAATTTCCAATTACGTATTTCATATAATAATTCTATTTTACTAAAAGATTTTTAACTAATTCAGGCACAATTTCAATATCTTCGTGAGTATAATCATAACCCAGGCAATTCAAACATGAAAATACAGTTCCTATGTCCGTATAGATATTTTCAGCATAAGCACAGGCAACTAAGCTGTGCAGCAGAACATTTCCGCCCACCTCACCTTTATTTGATTTTGCACATCCCATTGGGCATCCTGAGCATGAAGGAAAAAAAGCATTTTCTACGCTAAGCTTAGACGTTTTTTTCAGGAGATTTGTATAGACTTCTTCATATTTTTCCATATTTGGAATTTGAATAGTTTCTGTACCGGTAATTGTAATAGACTCAAAGTTTTTTAAAGAAAGTTTCTTTGCAATATTTTTATCCTCAGTACTAAAATAATAGTCTACTACTAAGCTGTTATTAATTACCGCAAGCGTCGATCTTTTTCCAGGAAGTCCGTATTTTCTCATACTATCTTTCTCTCTATAAATGTTAGCTTCATGATTTTTAATGTCTAAACTCAATGGCGTTTTTGACTTTTTTAGCAAAACTATTGCATCAATATCTGCAAAACGCATTCTTGAAGATAAATGTCCTCCGACATAAGCGTCATAAATTTTTCCTTCATGTTCAAAGACAATTGCGGTTTTAGCCGCAAAAGGAAATATTCCGTTTAGTGGCCCCGTGGCCAGTATTATGGGGTCGTATTCTTTATATTGCGTGTAAACTTTTGAGGCTAAGGCAAGGCCGCCGATATATTTTTTAAAATCCGGAAATGCTTTCACATCAGAAGTCTTTCTTTCCAAATCAACAAAAAGTATTTTCTTACTCAATAAGTCCATTTTGTTCCTCCTCAATTATTTCAAATACAAATGTCGGACAAATGCTTCTAATTTTATTTATATCCAATTTATGAATTCGTGGATCCAAATCAATCGAAAACTTTAAAAAGTTACTTTCAGGTTTTTTATCTTTGAATATCCTGATTAATGAACCTTCCAAACCTATTTTTCCTAATTGCCTTTGCGCTTCATAAACACAGAGCTCGCATCCTGTGCACTTTTGAGGAAAAGCAATTTTCAAATACTTAGCCATAAGTGAAGGTATTTTATCATGCAGCCCGTTTTATTGTCTCAGGTCTGTTATTGTAGCTGTGCAACAGACATTGCCAATTCGACCAGACTGTGACTGTAGCCCCATTCGTTATCGTACCAGGCAAGAATTCTAACCAGATCTCCGTCTACGACAGATGTTAACGATAAATCAACTATTGATGAATATTCTGTTTGAATAATATCCGTAGATACCAGCGGATCGTTTGTAACTGCAAACGTGGTTTTATATTTAGGATCATTTGCGGCATCTGTAAATATCTTGTTTATTTCTTCGGCGGTTGTGCTGCGGCCTACCAAGGCGGTAATTATTGACAGTGAACCGACCGGTACAGGAACTCTAACTGAAACGCCGTCAAATTTTCCTTCCAATTCGGGGATTGCTTTGGTTGTAGCAATCGCCGCTCCTGTGGTTGTGGGCACCAAATTAAGTGGCGCGGCACGTCCTTCTCTAAGGTCTTTATGCGGACTGTCCACTAATTTTTGTGAAGCGGTCATGGCATGCACTGTGGTCAAACTCGCTTTTTTAATTTGCATCGCATTATGAAGTATTGCAATTGGTGCGGAAATGCTGTGAGTAGTACAGGATGCGTTTGATATGACATTTTGTCCATTATATTGGTCTGCGTTAATTCCTCTAAGAAAAGTTTTGACATCACCCTCTCCCTTAGCAGGAGCCGATATTATTACTTTTCTTGCTCCGGCATCTATGTGTACTTTAGCAGTTCCGTCTTTTACAAAAATGCCTGTACATTCTAAAACTACATCTACATTTAAATCTTTCCACGGAAGTTTAGTAGCATCTTTTTCGCTTAAAAATTTAATTTCTTTTCCTTCTATAACCAGATTGCCGTTCATTTCAGAAATAGCTTTATTATATCTGCCATAGACGGAATCATATTTTAATAAATTTATTAGCGTTTTAAGATCGGTTAAATCGTTTATTGCGACTACTTCTGCACCTTCTGTTTTCTGTAAAATTTTGAATGATGCCCTGCCGATTCTTCCGAATCCGTTTATTGCAATTCTTACTGACATATTTGTACTCTTTCTTTAATAATTATTTACAAATGTATGCGCGTAATATCCGCGCCTTGCTTTTAGAATAGCATTCGTACTGGGGTCTGTAAAAGAAGGTATTATGCCAGATTTGAATTAAGCCAATTTACAAGAGTTTCTTTTGCCATTGCTCCGGACTTTCTAGATATTTCAGTATCTCCATCCATTATAACAAAAGTAGGAATTCCCATTATGCCGAACTTTGCAGCGGTGGCGCCTTCTTGTTCAACATCTATTTTCTTAAATTCAATTTTTCCGGCGTATTCTTTTTTTACTTCTTCGAAAATAGGTTCCATCCTTTTACATGGACCGCACCAATCTGCATAAAAATCAATAAATGTTTTCATAATTTTTAAAAATTTTAACTAAATACAGAGACTATCTTACCACATGATTACGAACACTCCACAAGTGTTTTTCATATGCTCTTATCCATTTGCTTGTGGCGGCTTACTTTTCAAAAAAGATTCTATTTTGCCAGCATATTAAGAAATGAGTTCACAAATGACATAGCAATTCCAAACAACAATGCCGCCAGAAAAGATTCAATCTCAAAACCCTGAATAATATATGCCGCCAAAGCAATTAATCCCACATTAATCACCAAAGTAAATAATCCTAAGGTGATAATTGTGATTGGAATTGTGAGAATCAGCAGTACCGGTTTTACAAAAACATTCAATATGCCTAAGACCACTGCAACAATGATTGAAGTAGTGAACGATTCTACATGAACACCGGGTACAATATATGCTGTCACAAAAACCGAAATAGAACTTATCAATAGACGAAGTATAAAACTCATAACCTGATATTATTGGTTGTCCTTACCGGTGTCAAATACGAGTGGTAAACACCAGTGACTGTTGTTATACTTAAATTATGGATGACCAGCTGCCTGAAGCACCAAAACTTGACAATAAATTTGCATTCATGAACAGGTATCTTAGTGCCAGAATGGCTAGTTTTATTTTTATCGCTTTAAGCGTTGCGTTAATAATTGGGGTAATCACCAGTGCCTTTATGTCAAATCAACTAGACTTGATTACCGAGCCCCTTGTTAACGATCAGAAAGATGTTTATGTAGATGACAAAGACGCCAAGAGCTGGAAAACATATTCTGATTATGACTACAATTTCGATATCAAATATCCTACCGGGTGGGTAGTACTTGTTGAAGATGAGGCTTTTGGTATGCTGCGCACTGTAACCTTCAGTAAAGCCGAAAACGAACTTCCGGCAATTACAGTGTCAGCTTTTGATAAAGAAGATTATGCTAAGAAATTAATAACGCGCCCGCTGTCTGCAAACAATATGTATGCTCTCAAAAAAGGCCTGGCATTTAACTTCAATCTAATTTTGCCCCCGGCTGATGCGCTAACCCTGGAACTGGAAAAAATTTACAGACAAGTGTTTAGTGAAATGATTTCGTCCCATGTTTACAATCCTCCTGATGAACTATCAGAGTGTATAGTGACCGGTTGCAGTGGTCAAATTTGTTCCGATAAAGAGGTCACAACTTCGTGCGAAATGATGGACGCCTATTTATGCTATAAAACAGCAAAATGCGAAAGACAGCCTAGTGGACGCTGCGGTTGGACTCAGACTGATGATTTGAAACAGTGTTTGAATGAAGCTGTTGGTGTTAAGGGTATTGATATTTCTTTGGAATAGAATTTTTAGCTAGTCAAAGTTTATCTCTGTACCATTTTCTACTGTCCAGTTTTTATTTTCAGAAGTATTTCACGTGTTACAATTTCTAAGTGTCCGATAAAATTGAAAACCCAAACATATTACAAACATTAAACCCACAGCAGGCTGAAGCTGCTGCACATTATGAAGGACCTGCGCTGGTTGTGGCCGGCCCCGGTTCGGGTAAAACCAGAGTTCTTACTCATCGTGTGGCCTATCTTATTCAAGAAAAAAACATTGAACAATCCAACATACTTTGTGTGACTTTTACTAATAAAGCCGCAGGGGAGATTCAATCCAGAATTACCGGGCTATTAGGTGTGTCTAAAAATCTATCTTGGGCGGGTACATTTCACTCTATTTGCGCACGAATTTTACGTAGGCATGGTGTGGTTTTGGGTATACCTTTTTCTTATGTGATTTACGATAAAGATGACGCACTTTCACTAATAAAAAAAATAATTAAAGATTTAGGCATGGATTCTAAAAAAGTTAATGCAAATGCTGTTTTAGGAATGATCTCCAGTGCCAAATCAGAATTGATTACTGCTGATATGTATGAATCTTACGCGCAGGGATATTTCCAAAGAAGCGTTGCTAAAATTTATTATGAATATCATAAACAGTTAAGGTCAAATAATGCGCTCGATTTTGATGATTTGCTTTTTGAGGTTGTGAAGTTGTTCAACAAAGAAGCGCACATTTTGGATTTATATCAAGAGCAATTTAAATTTATTTTGGTTGACGAATATCAGGATACAAATAAGGCCCAATATGTTTTGACAAAGCTATTAGCTCAGAAATACCGCAATATTTATGTTGTAGGGGATATGTCTCAGGCAATTTACAGTTTTCGGGGAGCGGACTATAGAAACATAATGAACTTTCAGGGAGATTATCCTGATGCAAAAATTTATAATCTCGAAAAAAATTACCGATCAACCCAAAATATTTTAGATGCCGCAAAAAATGTTATAAAAAATAATTCTACTCACATTCCGCTTGATTTGTGGACGGAGAACGGTGAGGGAGACAAGCTTGTAAATTATTTGGGTCAGACAGATATTGACGAGGCTTTGTTTGTTGCAGACAAGATCAGGCAGCTGTGCGATAGCGGAGTTCCATATAGTGATATAGCCGTTTTATATAGAACAAATGCGCAGTCAAGAAACCTCGAAGAACATTTCATCAAAAATAATATACCGTATAAAATTGTGGGCGGTTTGCGCTTTTATTCCAGAAAAGAAGTTAAAGACATAATTGCGTACTTGCGTGTAATTCATA
>CAZPYT010000005.1:0-44795 GCA_964590955.1 uncultured Candidatus Saccharibacteria bacterium
GAAAATTTAAATGTTTAAATGGAAAAACTCCAATCGAAAATACGTTGAAGAATACTAAAGAAATACCGAATATTTTTAGCTAATCACCAACCCATTTGCGAACAGTACCCGGGTCGTTGCCAGAAAAGGTCTGGGAACAACACTCACATTGTATGGTAACTCCGGACGTACAAGGTACTATCTTAAATTTCATGCGTGTTGGGGGCATAACAAAACTCCTTTTAGGTGAATTTGATAGAAATATAGCAAATTACTGCAGGTTATTCAAGCTAGTAACCATTATGCGAGCAATAGTACTTATCGTCTTAAAATCTTTGAAACACCCCTACCAAGACCGATTAATAGTAAATATACCGACATAACACCAAAAATAAACACAAACAAAAGATAAGATGCATCAAAAAAATCTAAAATAAATGTGGAGATTACAAATGACGCATAAGCGGAGTGATTGGGAATCGCAGCCAACCCTAAGCCTAATAGTGAAAATTCTCCTTGATCAAGCCTAAATGATCCTTTTTTCATAACTACTCTAATTAACAAAAGACCTGTTATTAAAATTCCCAATAAGTTCAAAACTTGTGCCAGTACTTCATCAATAAAAAACCCTTTGTGAAAAAACAAAAAAGTTACGGCATAAACAACAGTGAAAAACATATTAACTAAAGAATATGTATACATAAATGAAAGGATTTCTCTGATGGAATAACCATAGCGCTTAAAGCCGAATAAAAACAACAGAATGGCCAAAAAGGGCATACTAAAGGCATATAAAAACCCGATTTTAAAATTTGCTAAAGCTAACTGGAACCTGCTTACAGTTTTTTGTATGTAACCGTTCAAATTTTGCGTGATGCTTTCATCCAATGTGGAAAAGATCTGATTTTTATATTTCTGCAAAGCGTTAGACGTCTGATTTACAGGAGGTAATATTCTCATTGATTCATCTGAAAAAAACCCGGCATTGTCCGAAACGCGTAACACCACTGGATAAATCTTTGTATCTGCTGTATATGTATGAAGAGAAAAGGGACTTTCTGACTGATCGCCGTCACCAAAATCCAAAAGATAACGAAGCTTTTCAGCTCCTAAACTATGTGAAGCATCAAATAAATACTGCTCACGATTTTTTGATATAAGTATAGGATTACTAAAGCCAACTAGTGTGGCTTCTGGTAACGGATATAAAATGTCATCCACTACATCCAGCTGCAGATAGGAGTAATCTAGTTGATGTGCATACTCAAGCGGCGCTTCGATAGTAGATGTAGAACCAAAATCTACCGACAGAATATCAATTTTAACTAAATAAGAACCCCCTTTGCTATATGAATATGACATTTCCGGCCCTCCAATTTGTTTATTACCGTCACCAAAATCCCAAACTACTACTAGGTTGTCATAGCCATTTTTACCTAGCTGTAAAAAATCAGGATTCAATTTTATTTCAATGATCTGATTTGTCTTATAAGTTTCAGGCGAAAATGTGTCAGGAGTTGCAAAATAACCCACGTCGTAATTTACTGGTTCACTAATAGTTCTAAAATTATTGATTATTAATTTTTGCTCTAATCTAGAAGTTTTATACTCATCGGGAATATCAACTTTAAAAAATATAGGGTCCTGAATAAACGCTAACACTGAATATATATGAAATGCTGCTAGGAATATAGCACTAATTAAAATTGTTTTTTTCACAGAAGTTATTTTAACAGCAAGTAATTGTTAATAAAAGAACGAAAGCTCAGGTCAAAACGAATAAATAAGGTGTTCTAACCTGAGCTTGTGCGGTTTACAAGATGGAGGAGGGCATCTTCAATAACCGCATAACAATAAGTGCGTGGATTATAACATTACTACAGGCTGTAATCAATGATTTTATCTGACAAGAATTATCGCATTAGGCAAGCTGCGTCCCGGTCCTACAACGTATCGACCGTCTACATACATTGCCGAAGAACCTCCCCCATCTAGGTTTAAGGCATGCTTTGCACCTAATGCACGCATAGCGTAGGCAGCTTCATTTACGGTTGCGTTGTATATTATTGCAAGATATAGGTTGTCGTCACCTACGCCAATCGCACCTCTAGTACCTTTGATTTTTTGAAATGAGGTGAGGTCGCCATCATTTACAACAACTTCTCCATTTTTTAATAATGAAGGATAATTTGAGATTCCGGCATCTACGCTACCGCCACCATACTCCGAAGACTTCTTATAAAAATTATATGAATTTCCCTTAAAGGTAATTAGGCCTGTTTTAAACCACGACAGTGCATCTTTATGTAACCATTTGCCACTACCTGAGTGATAAAAGGCATAATCAAAAGAATTTACTTTACCTCCGCAAGCAGAATAATCGGGCGGACAAAAATACGAGCCGTTCATTCCGGCAAAACCTCCATTATCAGAAACAAATTGCTGTAGTGATTTTGTGGGGCAATCGTTCTTGCAATCATCTGAGTAGGCTGAAGCAGTTTTTACTCTAACGCCGGACAAAGGGACTTTAATCAAATGCACTCCAAAAGAACCTTTTTCAGTTCCGACAGTTGTATACGAATACCCTGTAGAGGCTGCAGGAGCCGGAGGAGGTAAGGTAGCCAAATAATCTTTGTAGTCGCTGTCGAGTTCTTCAATAGACAGAGAAATTTTCTCAGCCAGTTCATCAAATTTTTGCTCAATAAGCATAATGCCCCATTCCTCCAAATTCTTAACTGCTTCTTCTGTGTCAAGTTTGGCATTTTCGTTGCGTTTTACTTTTGCACCAAAATCTTCGTACAGCTCAAAGGTTTGATTTATATTAGCAACAAGACTACCTTCAGGCGTATTTTTTATTGTTTCTATCTGAGATTCGAGCTCAGATAACTGAGATTCAAGATTTTGTTTTTCCATCAAAGAGAGATGCTCGTTAAATAATTCTTCCGAGAGATTTAGCTGGAAATTTTCTTGCGCTTGTTTCACTTCAGAATAACTCATCTGCAACGAGTCATATTTTTTTTGTTGTGTTTTCATGAAAAAGTAGGCGGACAGCGCTATTGGTGTGTATATCAAAACAACCAGTAAAATCACTAAAAGCGTGATTCTAAATTTTGATTGAGGCAGTAATTTCATATCGTTCTATAATAACATATGACTAATCTGGTACTATTAACTGGATGCATACACATAAATTTACAAAGGTTATTGCCACAATAGGACCGTCATCAGATTCTGAAGAAACCATAAAAGATTTGATTTCAAACGGAGTGGATATTTTCAGATTCAATACAAAACACAATACGACAGAATGGCATATTGAAAAAATAAAACTAGTAAAAAAAGTAGCAGCAGAAATGCACATACCGGTAGGAACTCTGCTTGATTTACAAGGACCGGAAATAAGGCTTGAAACACACAATGGCGAAGATTTTTTTGTAGAAAAGGATGAAATTGTCGCGTTTGTAAAATCATTTAATGAAATTCCGCATAATTATCCTGAAAATAGGGCTGTACAAATAAATATTAAAGAGCTTTATGAAACCTTAAAACCCGGGGACAAATTTACCATAGACGACGGCTATATAGATTTTGAAGTTGTCGAAAAATCTGAGAAATACTTTTTTGCAAAATGCGAAGAAAATTCAGTGATTAAAAATAAAAAAAGCGTAAATTTAATTGGACTGGATATAGATCTTCCTTCGCTGACACATACCGACAAAGAAAAAATTGAGGCCGCAGAAAAAGCTAATGTAACTTTTGTAGCTCTTTCTTTTGTCAGAAACCACAACGACATCGAAAAACTCAGACATGAGCTGGATAAACACGATGTAAGAGCTAAGATTGTGGCCAAAATTGAAAGCGAGCTTGGTGTTGATAATATAGATGAAATCCTTGATGTTTGCGACGCATTGATGATAGCCAGAGGAGATCTCGGTATTGAAATGCCCATTGAAAAAATAACTCATATCCAAAAAGAATTGATAAAAAAATGCAGGGCAGTCGATAAACCGGTCATTGTCGCAACCCAGATGCTGCAGTCAATGATTGAAAATAAAAGACCGACACGGGCTGAAGCCGCAGACATTGCAAATGCCGTTTACGACGAAACAGACTGTTTGATGCTTTCAGGAGAAACTGCAACCGTAAAATATCCAGTAAAATCAGCGGCAATGATGAAAAAAATAGCACTATATAATGAAAACCATAAACATCAGACACAGCATGAGCCTAAAGAAATTAAACAAACACACTTGCTGGTCAGAGCTGCTATGGCAATAATAAACGAGAAAAGTGATATAAAAATTCAGAAAATTATCGTGTTAACCGAATCAGGCTACACAGCAAGGGTACTATCCAGCTTTCGCCCGAAAATACCAATAATTGCCATTAGTGAAAGTATTAAATCGGTTGAAGAACTCTCAGCAAGTTATGGTGTATTTCCCGTTAATATGCGAATTGACGAGGATGATCTGCTTTATCCTTCAAGGGTAATAAAAAAGTTGGAAAATACAGGCCTGGTTGAAAAAGATGAAACCCTGTTAATTCTTCATGGACATAAATACCAGCTTCCGGAGAGTACAAATGCATTAGCATTGGTAAAAGTCGAATTTTAGTGTATATTATAGGCAATTTCTTAGTTATGAGTGGCGCGTTTTTTGTAGTATAATTTATATCAGTATACAAGAGGGACATGACACTTATAATTTAATCAAACATTCTATCTTTTCTGTGTCATTGCAATAAATAATGATTGACTTTTTCTCAATTTATACTATGGGTCATGGATATATTTAAATATCCATTTGATGTTTAAATTAATTTTTTAGGCACCGGTTCTTTGAAAAATCAAGGTTCAATAAACAAAAATACTGAGTACCCATACAGGGGATAGAAGGCAAAATGCATATAAACAATGTATTAATTTCTGTGTATTTTGCCTTTTACCACCGTGGTATAGGTTCTCAGAAAAATGAGATGAGGAGCCGGAGCTTACCCTAAATTTTTTATGGGGGACAGCTAATAAAACGACAATGAAAAGGAGACTAAGATGAACAAAAAACCGTTATTAGCGATTTTGGGGGGAACAATTTTTGTCATGATGATTTGTCTGGTATTGATCGCATCTATGACTAATACCAGCACCGTGTTGGCTGAAAAACCATGGACCAACACGCCGAAGCCAACCAAAACGGAAAAGGACCCAACACAAAATCCGCACTTCGTACCATCCACAGCACCTGAGGAACAAGACGATGGTGTTGATGTTGAGCCCACATCAGATTCCATTAATACAGAACCATCGGCTTTACCTGCAGCAACTCAGCTTGCAGTGACTTCGCCAACGGCAACGGCAAGTGTACAGACTTTGGGCACTCCGCCAGTGGATCATGGTAATCCAAATGAAAAAATTGGGTTCTGCCATGCAGCACCACCTAAATCGGCAAAAAAGTACATATTCATAAGCACAAGCAAGAATGGGGTCGTCAAAGAGGGCCATGGAGGTCATGATGATGACGTAATCCCAAGCTTCTGGTATATCGATTACGATCAGAATACGAAAGAGACTAAATGGGTGAAATATCCCGGAAGTCCGAAGTGGCAAGACGATCCTGAGTGGGGAGATGAATTCATTAGTAACAAATGTGGTAACAAAAAGCCAACGGTCACTGCTGCACCCACAATTACTGCAACTTTGACTGCGACTGTGACGACAACTGCCACAGCAACACCCACCAATACGGCAACGGCAACCAATACCGCAACGGCCACGGTGACTGCGACTGCCACTGCGGTGCAACCAAAACCAAAGCCTGAAACAAAAACAGAAGTAGTAACCCAAACCACGAACCCCTGCTTTCAACAAAGGGTTTTGTTCTTGGTAGGCCAGGCCCAAATCGAGGACAACATTGGGACTATCCCGGCAGTTTATATCCCGTTGAACGATGACGGCACAACGGGCACCCCTCGCCAAACGATCACTCGTTTAGGCACAAGTGTGCTGCGGCTGAATGATCAAGACTCAGCAGCAGACGCGTGTTGGTGGTGGTTTGCCGCTTATCCTGATAAGAAGGATCAAACCACAGCAACGATTTTTGTTGCAAGTACTGAAGGGGGCTGGTCTCGACCTCTGGCAATCCGTCCTGGTATTAAGCTCTACAATGTCGAGCTCTCAAGGGATGGATCGGAACTCTGCGTAACTGCAGAAAATACGGAAGGGGAAAAATGGCTGGAAGCGCTTGACTTTAAGGGGAATACGAAAAGGAAAGTGATAAACAGCGCCGATAATTGCAGTGCGCTCACTGACGAAGATGTAAAGTATGCCTTCGTCTATGAAAAAAATGATGACCGTGTCATCATGCAAACTGAGGTTATAAGGACGTTTTTAGCTGATGTAAATCTTTGGCCTACAGACCCGAATGAGATGGATTATGTAGGTGACGGGGATCATGTGCTGTTCGAAAAGAACGGAGAGTTTACCATGATCAACACCGTTGATGGGAGTAATATTTCTTATCCGTCCGGTGTAGACTGGGGATTTACCCAGGAGATGGAACTAGCTGCAGGTATTTCAATAGACAACACCGTCAGCCTGTGTGGTACAGTTTCGGATGATGGGAGCCTGAAAGACTGCGAAACTGTTTTCCAGACTGAAAAATTCAACCTCGAAAAGGCTATCTTCATAGAGGGGAGTGTTTTTGCAGATTCTAAGTTTGGTATCGGCTCAAAGAAAGTGACGCCGGCTCCACAACCGTCTGCACCTGAAGAAAAACCTGCACCTGGTGAAGAGGCTAACCCCGACAGCAATCCCCCGGTCGAACCTTCACCAACCCCAGCACCAACAAAATCTTGGGAAAATGCTTTGGCAAGCCTGCCAATAGCCCCATGGATATTCTGGCTAGTGGTCTTCAGTGAGTTGGCATTAAACGCAGTGGCCATTTTTGGCGTCGCTTACTACTTCACGGTAGTCCATCCAAAAACGAGCCACAATGATAAAAAACCACGGCAAAGGAGCAAAAAGGAGAAAAATAACAAGCTCCAGTAGCTAAAGAAATTGAACCTGATTTACCTATGAAGGTACCTCGATGATGCAAATTAACGCATTGAGGTACCTTTTCTTTTTTTAATGGAACTTCTGTAGTAAAAATCCAAATAACTCAGCAACAGATCTTAAATTAGTAGCTAAAAAATAAGTAAAATTAGCTTGACTTCTTATTATTTACACGATCTCTATACCCATTAACAAACCCAACAAACGAATCAATGAATTCCTCTGAAGAATCCCATTTCCACCTCTCGTCTTTTTCAATAGCGTTCAGACAATTTGCCAAATTACCCTTGTATGTAAGTTTGTCAAAAATGTTGTCAACCACATTAGCCTTAATACCTGCTAAGCCCTTTTAATTACTATCAAACTGGGCACCGGTCAAAAGTCTATAAAAACTGCCAAATTTCTCAGGTCCCAAATAGTTATAGGTATAAGATAAAAATGCTCCTGATAGATAATACATTTCAACATCAACAAGATTTTTAGGTGGTTTATCGGACATTATTGATTTGATTTTGTCTGAGGTTACATCATTTGAATATTTACTTCTTTCAACCAGACCATTAAGAATGACATTAGTCATAAATCCGTACTCTATACATACGCTAAAACCTTCACTCTGAGGTTTAGTAGAATGTCTTTGATACTCATTAATAAAATGGCCGAGCTCGTGATCGGGTAGGCGAGTCATTGTTTTATCAATAAGTGACATCGCTGACGATGATCCTTCACTTGTTTCTTTGGCACTAGGATTTAAAAAAATTACGTTTTTCATAGCAAATCCTCTGTAAACAAGGTCAAAAAATTTTGAGGTATAAGTATATCTAGGCTCAGCTTTAAAAGCATCGTATCCGGCATTTTTGGCAATGTCCAAATGTACATTTTCAAAAAAAACAAGATCCCTTGGTGTATGCATACCAAGTTTTTCTTCAGCAAATAGTACTTTTTCGGCAGCTCGCTCTTCTAAATAGTATTCTTTATCCTCCTGAGTCTTTACTTTTCCAATGGTATATCTTCTTATAACAAAAGGCTTATCGCGCAGGTAGATTTTTGTGCGGTGGTGTTCTATTGGTATATCAGCTTTTTCAAGAGACCGAAACCAGTCAACTACTTCTTCCGCAATATAAGTAAGATCAAAACTCTCATCAAATTCATATGTGAGCAGTTCGTCTTTTGTTTTAGGATCATTTGTGCTTTTTTGTTCAGGAAAATACTTATCCATTTGATAATTAAGAAAATCCAGAGCTTGAATTGTGCCTTCTGCAATTTTTGCAGGCAGGCTATCTTGAGCAGAAACAGGTGATTCCAAATTTCTAATTCTCGAGGATACTTCCAAATGTCTATCCAATGTTTTAATTGGATCAAGGGCTCCGGGCTTTGTGGCATGTCCCATCACATAATAATCTCTTTCGTTTTGATAAATTTCATACATTTTATCTAAGGTCAACTTTTTTAAACCCTTTAAAAAATAATCTCTGGTTGCAAAATTAGAAAATTTAACGGATTTTAGTTCACCGTTTTCGTTACGTTCAATTTTCATTTTAAAAAATTCTGCTGAAGGTATCTCTTCATTATGTGTTTCAACTGCAAATTTTAGTCCCTCATAATCGAATATAAGAGGTTTTCCATCTCTACATTCAAAAGTGGCTCTGGGAATTTTGGTCTCTTTAATTTCAGGATATTCAAAGATTACTTCTAGTGCCTCAGGTTTTTCTAAGGGCATTTTTTCTAACATATATTTAAGTTTACAATATATACAGGTACAAGAGCACAAGATATGTATATAATCTAACTATGCTTGCTGAGACAAGAGAAGAAACGAAAGAAGAAACAATATACCCTGTAAACCCTGAACTAACCGAAATCGCTCCGAATATGGTCTTGGTAGAAATGAGCCTTGAGAACTTGCGGCATGGCGCTGAAATAGCACCTGAAATATGGAAACCTCTTCTAGGTGGTAAGCTTGAAAAACTTTGGAATGATATTTTACCGGATGAAGGAGATGCTGTAGTTGTAAAGGGAAGCTCAGTACTAAGGATGATTTTGGGAGGTTACGTTTTGGATAAGGAAACAGGAGAAGCGGCAGAAGGCATGAGGTCTGATATAGACATGTATGCATTATCTCCAAGTGTAGCCGAGAGAATAAATAATTCTAAATTCAGGGCAAATGATACTGCCATGTCTCAAACATTGGAAGTTGCTGGTATTCACGTAGATGCAACCTCGCATGAGAGAATAAGACACATGAATTTCACCGCTTGCCAAGAACTTTATCAAGCATTGTGGAATATGGCTGACAGTGATTTCAAATATCAAATGATTTGGCAAGTTGAAGGACAACTTGGATTAATAAACAACGTGGACGATATTGGATTACAAACTTTAGATAATTTCTATTTTCATGAAACAATGGGAATTATGTTAAAAAGAGAAAATGGTGAAATTAAAGCTTATTTTGTTGATGACAATGATGCATTAGGAACGAACCCTGATAACATCATGAGATCGTCAAATATGATGTTACAGATGCAGTTTCAAAAAGCCAAAGGTGCTTATGTGGGCTTTAGATACGATTCAACCAATAAAATGAGTACACAAAGTCTATTCCTTGATGCATTTTTACATCCTGATTTCAAAAATGTTGAATTCTCAACAAAACTACCGCTGTATACCTTGAATAATATCCCAAGATTTATTAGAAACGCTTGCGAATTGGATTTGGAGCTAATTTATAATCCAAATGAATTGCTGTCATATTCATCCGGTATAGAGTATGAAAGACTATGGATACTAGCATACAGATTAAATCGTGGAGATAATATTTTTACTGTAAATTCTCCTGACAAAATAAGTTCATCCCAGGAACAAGATTTTTCGGTAGAAACATGGATAAAGAAAAAAATGCAAGAATCTTTTGCAAGATCAGCTTTTTCTAACCCTGATTCAGCTATTGCATATATGACCGTACACTTTCCACTAGCCAATTTTATATCTGAAGATATGAATAATGTTTTCAAAGAATTTTATGACTTCGGAGAGAGTAGAAATAATATATGGCTCCCAATTACTCATTATAAGAGAAATACTGAAGATATGTTGTCGCCTGAAGAAGCAGCTAATCCTACTATCAGATTTTTAGTCAGGCTTGCGAATATTTCACAACAACGATTTGATATAGAAGGGCAACATATACAAATGCAGTCAGTGACAGATGAAAATAAAGGACTAATATACGAAACCATTTCATCTCCACCTGAAAATATGTCTGAGATATTTGCGCTAATGTTTGTTAGTGCAAATTGGAAAATTCCGCAAGATGAAGAAAAAATAAAAAATACAATTGGTAACTGGGAAGTAGCAGGAAACCTGGACCTTACATGGAGAAAAACACAAACCTCAGAATTTGATATGTCTGTAGATTATGAAAAGGTTGTTGAAAAAATGAGCATGTTTGAACAAATGGAAATTGAAGCGAATGCAAGGATAAAAAAAGAAAAATTAAAAAATGCACAAGTTCGATTTATAGAGTTCGAGGATTGATTTACTCTAAAATAATACCTTTACCTTTTATAACTCTAATTTTTTCCGGAATATCTAATGCCACTACTTTCTTTCGCAACCTCGAAATTAACTTATCTAGTGCCCAATCACTGTATTTTTGTTCCCATTCTCTTCCCCAGATTATTTCAGCAATTTTTTCTTTAGATACAATCTTGCCTTTTGCAGTTTCTAGATAACGATAAACGAGCATTTCCTGACCTGAGAAATTTTCATAATGGTCAAAGGTATCGTTAATTATTGAGGCACTATTATTTACTGCTTTTACAATATCGTTTATATCCTCGCGAAAATTAGCTAAATAGTAGTCGAAAAGTTGCGAATAGGGTTTTTTAGATGAAGTTAACAAACCGGTTCCAACTATAAATTCAGTCGCATCATCAGAATGATCACCAGCTAAATAAACAAGAGATTTCTCATCTAAATTTCGTAGTATTTTTTGATACCTGTGTCTTAACCAATCTTCGTCATTAATTAAATTAAATAAATTCTTGGACTCGGTTGTCGTCTTAAATTTATCTACAAAGTCATCCTCAGATATTGCCAGTTGTGCAATTCTTTTCAACAGCGTAGGATCACCAATAGCTATCTCAGTGGCTTTTTTAACAAAATCGGGGTCAAACTTAAATTTGTGCCATTTCGATTGATTATCAAATAAATATTTTGCTGATTTGTTATCAAAAAGATAATCATTTCCCCAAAAAATATTCTGATTAAATATATCCCCTATATTCTCATTATATAAATCTTTTTTCTCAGAAAAACCATATTCCGCTAAAAAAATAAAGTTAATTTTCATTGGATTAATGGCTTTGAGATCACTAATTACCCTGTCTAAGTTATATCTTGCGTAGGAAGGTGCGTAGAGCAAACCAGCCTCATCAATAATAAAAGTGATTGTGTAGTTATGTGTAAAAGTCAGCTTATGAATCAAATTTTTAAGAATAATCTCGTTTATAAGTGGGGACTCGAGTGATTTAGAAATATCTTTTTTTGCATAGTCAGTTAAGACATCGCCGAATCTAGAATATAAATAAGATATTGGCCCTAACAATGACCCTTTTGCTATTTGCGTAGACAAATCTATGAGTGAAAAAAGCTGATCTTTCTTATTATGTCTATTTGTATAAACAAGATACGAGATTTCAGATAGTAACCCACTCCCTCTAAATGAAAAAAAAGTAGCATTGCTGTTCTTATAAGAATAGTTCGAAATAACATTAAAAAGTGCCTCTAAAAGTTCAGTTGAACACGGCTGCTCAGTATAGATATTTTTTACCATAACCCTATGATAACAGCTTTGCAGACCTTTGTAAGTATCGGTCAGGAAGAGTCAGGAACAGTCAAGCTCAAATCCTGCTATGGGTTTATTATTCAGACGTACAAATTAGTCTATTTGCTAATTCGTATGAACCTTAAAAATACTGACAGAAATAATTATAAGACTTAATATAGGCAATCTGGTGGAAATTGAAATATTGTTGCCTCTAGGTTGCCTGTATTCAAGTCTTCTTGGCGGAGAAGATAACCTCTACAACAGATTAAGGAGAATAACAATGAAGAAACTACTTTTTTTGATTGTGATCGTAGGAATGCTCATCGGAACCGGTTGTGGATCAACTGGTGCGGCAACTGAGTCAGAGACTCCGACATCGACGTCATTTAGCCTCAAGGATATTGAGGAATCCAATGTTCCGGATACCTTCCTAGTTGACGGGCATCCGATTGAAGAATGCCAACCGACTTATGCACTGGTCAGACTGGAAGACGGGATATTCAATAAAGACTACGAAGTCACTAAAGAGAATGGAGGATATTTTGGTAAAGCCGATTGGCGAGACATGCAAACAAAACAAATCAAAAGCGTCTATGAATCATACTATGAACGATGGGGTGTCTACTATTGGGGTGCCGAGAACCTTACAGCCGACAGTGATCGCTGGACGAACCCAGTGGTATTCAAGATCTCAAGCCCAATTGGTGTCTTTGATCTGCTAAACTCCGGTATTTTCTCTGAAGCATCCGTATACAACCGCAATGGCCTAATCGCTCAATTCGATCGCTTTAGTGAATCCAACAGTGATGCGAATGCCAAACATGGATGGCGATCTTCTTACAGCGACGAGTTTTGCCTTGATCCTGAAGTTGATTTCGAATGGACTACAAACTTCAGAAGCCTACAACTCGTTGGTGTTTCCGAGATCAATTACTCGATTCAATTAGACTTGGGAAAAGCCTGGTTCTACACCGGAAAAACCCTTACAGAGGATGAATTAGTGGCATTGAAATTCCAAATTATGGCTAAAAATCAGGGCACATCCTGGTCCGGTCTGGGATTTATCGCACAAGGGACATCTTCTCACG
Organism: uncultured Candidatus Saccharibacteria bacterium; assembly: GCA_964590955.1. GTDB lineage: Bacteria > Patescibacteriota > WWE3 > UBA101185 > UBA10185 > CAZPYT01. The sequence continues at coordinate 12,947 of CAZPYT010000005.1, forward strand.
GTGGCTACAAGGCTGAAATCGATCAGTCCGGTGACAGTGCCGACCTGCTGATTAATAAGAAAGTCAGCATTTCCTGGCAACTACCCGGAGCAACGAATGCGGAAGCCGTAAAAACCGGTAAAGAAAAGCTCTACAAATTTGAGTATGTACCGCTTGGGATCAAATTACCGCTCAATACCGAAATCTTTGTATATTCAGATTATCGAGGCTGGCAGCGCTTTGTGCTAACCGATAAAGTCTGGACCTATTCTGGTTATGAGCGAACGCCAAGCATGCTCGAAGGAGAAAACGATAAATTCGAGTGGACAGGCTTCGATGTGACACCGTTGACTCCTGTGGGCTGCCCAAGCTATACCTGTCAGTAACAATTATTCACGTGGCGTGATATTCATGGAACCGCTATTTCATGAGTACCACGCCACAATCATTTTTGTATCACTTTATATTTAAACTTAGCCATAATAACTGTATAAATATAAAGTTATTGCGAGATCGTAATAATCCCCAATTTAAAAGGGTCAGGTTTAGTCAGAATCCGTCAAGCCTGTAGTCAGCTATAGGTCTAATATATACGCGTACAAAATATGTACGATCTTTTAAAATCAAAAGGAGATAGATCATGAAAAAATTGTTGAAAGTACTATTGCTGTTGGGACTGATTGTTGTTTTGGTAGTGATCACATTCGGCGATTTCTGGATCTTCAAAGATCACCCGCTGCTGCCATATACCATGCAGAAGGAAAAACCTTTCTTCGATGGGATCACTTACCCGACTTTGAAGGAATGGGCGAAAATCAAAGAATACGGATACCTCAACGATTTGCAGCTCGACTGGACAGAGGAATATGCGCTAAAGGGCATGCCTTCGTATCAAACAGGGTTTGCCTGGTTTCACGACAATGTTATCGTGGAATGCGTAGGCAAGAATCCTGATGAGGTTAGGTGCCTTGTTTATAGAATGAACCATGGTTTCGCCTACTACGTGTCCGTGGATCGCAGTGGTCCCGGAACCTACTACGTCACAAGACAGACAAAGCTTTATGATGTAGAAAGGGCGCATTATCCAAACGAAAACCCTGATGTTTTCGAACTATGGGGAACTTGTCTGGAGAAAACACCTTGTAGAGTCGTAGTTTCATCAGATGCTCCTATAGAACAGGCAATAGCCTACGTCGAGTACTTTGGTTCGGAAATAACAATTCCGGAAAACATCGTACCACCAACACCATCAGATAATATCGAATATGCAGATGTCGTAATCCTCGGCAAGCGCTTGAGCATCATTCCGGAAATAACCAAGGCGTATGAAAACACTAATGAGGTCGTTGCCTTAGCTTATGATGGCTTTAGGTTCAGTCTACCCTACTCAGAACATAATAACTTCGATCGCGTCGAAGAAGATAGCGCCGAATTATATACACTGCTTATCTTCGACCAACACAACTTGGGCACCGACTACAACTACCGGTACTGCCTCGTGGATGCTGATTTTGACTGGGAAAAAAGAGCACTGTTTATGATACCTGAAAATGTCACAGGAGAATTCTATGACTTTTGTGGGATCGTATTCATCGCACAGGGTGAACAATATTACTACCAGCCTGATTATATTAGTGCTCTTAATACGCTGATCTATGACAACTACTATGAAACAATTACTGAGGATGGCGATGTGGTGACTTCTATCTACGAAAACGACCGACGCATATATCTGATTCCTGAAGTTATTCAAAAACCGGATGACAGCGCAATCGAAATGACCAATATCTTTTTTGGCGATAGCTATAACACAGCGTATGCAGCTTGTAATAAACTTTTGCATGACTGGAGTTATACTCAGGATCTGACACCCGATGCGTTTGAAAATAAATGCGGACCGGTTACCAGATGGATTCATAAATACGGACTGCTTGAAATCTTTTTCACAGCTAGAAATGGTGAAAATGTTGGATTTGTGTATGCACCGACAAAGCTGGTTCCGGAAACTCAAACCTACATGCCTTATGAAATCTTCAAAGAGCAAGTTACTTATGAAGGCTATATGTTTGAATGGAACATCGAAGATGAGTGGTTAATCTACAAACCGTTAAAAGTTACCAAAATTGAGACTGGTGCTGAATTTACAATGCACGTTCAATATCCTATCTCCTTTTGGTTTGACCGAGATCAAGCCTTTGAATATGGCGACGAAGTCCCGAATCCGGATCTCGTTATTCTGCCATAATACCTAATAAACTACGCCGTGTATTGGTTATCAACCTCCATGTACGGCGTATTTTTTTGTTAATAAAAACGCTGTGTTAGTGAATTGAAATTTCCATCATCATAACGTTTTTTCATTCAGTTGATATGCAAAACAACCAGGATCGTTGGTACGCTATAGTGGCCAGCATCTTTGAAGGATGTTCATTCGATTGGCTTATGAGTAGTTTGAAGTCTTTCAAAAACTTCTGTAGTTGTTGAAATATCAGGAAAATCAGGGTCTTTGTCTCTTTGAATTGTTGTAATAGCATGTTGGGCTAAAAACCAGGGGGTATTTTCATCCAATTTAAAATAGGCTAAAAGAATTGCCCTTTCTTTCGCACCTTCCTCTAAAGATTTTACTAGCTGAGAAACCACATTGTCACTTCGACCACCATAAAAATAGCTTTCTGTATCGCCTTTTTGTGCTGAAATTAACTGCTCTCTAAGTAGAGAAAATACATTTCCAACCGCGCTTGCATCATCGGGTAATACAACACCTTCATCTTCTTCATATCCCCCAAAAAACTCGTTATGCTGGATATAGTGGCGCAACCTAAGCATAACCCCTTGAGATCCCATTTCTCGAAGTGTGTTTTCTACAAGATCAAAATTAAACTCGCCTGTTTCAATAACATCATAAGATTCATCCGGTTGTGAGTTTTCTGAAGATATCATGTGATTATTATACTATTCTTTTACATGGTGACCCCACGGGGACTCGGTCACATGTCTTTTGTATGTAATTCGCTATGCTCATAACATACAAAAGCATTCGACCCCGGCTCGCTGCTATGCAGCTCCGCTATTCTCGTCCCCTGACAAAACAAAAAAAGTCTGGCTACCACCTTCGGTGATATCCAAACTTTTTTGGTGACCCCACGGGGACTCGAACCCCGGTTATTGGAATGAGAATCCAATGTCCTAGACCGCTAGACGATGGGGCCAAACATTATTTGCCTTGAAAACCGCAGACAAAGGCTTGAACTGACATCGAATATTTTACCAAAAGTAACAAACAAAGTATAATACTGATGTGGAAGTTATAAATAAACTAAAAAACAGCCCATCCGGAAAAGCTCTAGTATCAGGGCTTCTTGTCATGGTGCTTTTTGCTGCTTCCTACGTGAATTTTGTGCAATATCAACCTAAATCTCTGAAGGAAGTACGAGAAGTTAAGGGTTACTCTACGCAAATAGACAGTGCGTTTGATCTTCCTACACCAAGATATGCCAAAAGTTTAGGTTATGACCAAACGTTAAATTCTAAAAAGTTCACTTTTCAAACTGATAAAACTCCAGAAGAAGTGTATGTTTTTTACGATAATATTCTTTCTGTCGATGACTGGGAATTAAAAAAGGTAGGAAATACAGATGATTTTTATACAGCAGAATTTAAAAAAGGCAAACTTTTTATTACAATGTGGGCAACATATGACAAAGACACAAAACTTACTTTTGCCAGCGTTGAAATTGTTGAAGAAGAATAACATAATTTCAAATAAGTTTGTTTTTGAAACTACAAAATAACATTTTCCAGAAATTGAACCGGATTAAACAAATTAAAAAATCATTATTTTGTGAATAGTTCTAGGATAAGATTAGACTCTCCGGTTTTTTCTGTATTTTGCACTACAATTGCTAACAAATACTTTTCATAATTTCCTTTTTCAAAATGCAGATTGTAATCTCGATCTTTATAACTGGTAACTTCGAGGAGATTCCAACCGTTATTGATATAATTTTTTAAAACAGCGCAAGACGAAGATAGTGTTGTCTGTTCGTATTTATAAATGGCAATGTACTGATATTTGCTACCTTCATAAATAGAAGGACCCTCAAGAGTATTTACTAGCTTAAACTTTGAGTCCAAAAGCAAATCTTTTGACCATCTTTCCGGGTAGGATTTTAATGTACCGTCTGTATTGTTTGCTATTTGATTTATAGTATCAGGCATATAGTCGTCAACAACCGGCTGTGTTACATACTTATTCATATCACACACAGCTGCAGGTTTTTCTTGTGGAATTTCGACTTGCTTGGGTTTTATCGGATTCTCTAAAACTTCGACATCAGGCTTTTTTAAATATTTTTCAAAAGGTGAGAATTCTGATAATTTTACCGGTTCATTTGGTTGATCATTAGTCTGTGGAAACTTTTTTTCAACTGGTACAGAAATGCCAGTTTCAACTTGTATATTGCTGGATTTTGAATTTGTGTAAAATCCAATAAGAGAGAAAAGCAAAATTCCGACAAACAAAGGAACAAGGTGGGCAATTCCTCGCTGATTCATGCCCGGCTATTCCTTCGTTCCTACCAAATATATTGCTCGCCAAGGCTGGTAACTGGTCTTGAAAACGTCGTCGTAAAGCAGCTCATCACCTCGAGTTACTGTTCGCGTAAAGGATACGTTTGCACCCCAGGCAGGAAAATCGATCTGTCTTACAGTGCCTTTTGGTAGACTTGGGTCATCCTGATATAAAGGCTCCGGAGGGGCTGACTGGTTGGTTACTACAGAATCGCTGATATCTACTTTGCGACCATCAGGTGTGCCGTAAATTTTAAAAGTTAATGATGATTCACTTAAATCCCAGCTTGATTCAACTAATAAAAAGTTTGGGGTGTCGTTTTTAAATTCCAGATCCAGTGAGGGCTGGTATACAGAGGCATCCATACCTAGTTGACTTTCAATCTCATAATATTTAACACGATAGGCATGCGGATGTCTTGTTATTACCGGGAGACCGGAATTTAAGATAGCTCTAAACATAGTGGTAGACACCTGGCATACTCCCCCGCCATGGCCTAATACTGTTCTGTTGCCTAAGATAACCCATGCGGCATCATAACCGGTGGCCGCAGAAATTTCGCCGACAGAATCGTTAAAAGAATAAATGCTACCCGGAGGTACTAAAACACCATCAGTTCTACTGGCAGCTAAAGTAAGATTTTTTACTCTGCCTGCAGCAGAACCGGTAAATTTAGATTTACCCTCTCCTAGTAGTGCGAATATTCCGTATTCTGTCGGATCAACAGGACCTGATATCGTATTGATTTTTACATCTGCAGTAGAAACCAATCCAAAATAAGAATCTTTAAATGCTTCTAAAGTTGAATCCTCATTTAGTGAAATTCCATCCTGTATTAATTCAAAACTGGCGACTTTGCCATCCTGCATTGATGTAACTTTACCTTTTGGAAGTTTATTCACCAAAGGAGTTATGTTGTCCAGAAAAGATTTGAATGTAACTTTGTTAAAGGCTAATTCGTCGTTAACAGGATCATATGATAAAAATTCAAGTTTTTGTTCGGGAGAAATTTCCCATTCTTTATCTTCATAAACAATTTTCAAGGGATTAAAAACTATCTGTTCAGCTTCTTTTTTCCTAGTTTCAAGTTCTGATTTTATTACTTGAGGGGCATCGTCTTTCACTACAAGTGAAACCTTTTCAAATTTGAAATCATCAAATCGACTGATTAGATCTGTATATAAGCGTTCTTCATCAACAATACGACCTTGAAACTCATTGGCAATTAATAATGAATTATCAGAAGTAAGTTCATACTTAGCATTTTGAGCTTGCACATTAATATCGCCCTTGATAATCGAAAGAAACTTATTAAATGAATCTTCGTTAAAATCGTAGTAAGCGCGGATGGTTAAAGGTTTAAATAGTCCGGCAAGCTTATCTTTCGTATCCCGGTAGATATTACCGGTCCTTCCCACTTCGAAAGCACGATTTACTGTTGCTTCCCAGTCATAGACCAGTTTTAAATTGCTGCTTTGTAATTCATATACTTTATCTGTATGAGAAACCGTCACAGATTTATCCTGAAGCCTATCTTTTTCCTCAAGCTTTTTTATAGCCTGGCTATAAGTCAAACCGCCAAGTTTTTCTCCGGCGATCATAACCCCGGGGATTAAACGAGAAGCATAAAATATATGGTAAAGAGATAGAAAAAGTAAAATTCCCAAAAATGCCAAATAATATTTTTTGTAGGTAACCAAAAAATCAAAACTAAGAACAAACTTATTTTTTAATTTATTTAGATGGTGTCTCATTTTTGCTTACAACTCTGGATCTTATTAAAAACCTGTTTTGGTTTTTGGACATATCCAACATATCATCAGCTTCATCTAATAATCTGCTGGAAGTGGTTTTTCCAAATGCCAATACCTCAGTACGTACACCCTGTGAACGTGCAAAATCTAATAAATCAGAATAGTCACCGTCACCTGAGACTAATACCATTACATCTATTTTAGGCATCATACGTACGGCATCCATGCAAAGACCGACATCCCAGTCCCCTTTTTTGGCGCCGCCTAGAAATACCTGAAGATCTTTAGTCCTCACTTCAAAGCCAATTTTTGTTAGTGCTTCAAAAAAGTCTTTTTCTGTCTCGATATCCGCTTTAATAACATACGCGAAAGCCCTTATTAGTTTTCGGCCATTTATACCTGATTCCAAAACCTTGGCATAATTAACTTTTGCGTTAAATAAATTTTTTGCTGAATAGTACATGTTTTGGATATCGACAAACACGCCTACTTTTTGTTCTTTATGTATTGCTGTAATCATTAGTTTATTTTAGCTCAAATTAGCCATAGGTGGAAATTGTAATTTATAGAGTTGAGGCATTTATTTACAAATGTAGGAATCTTGCTTTTTGAATAGTGTATGTGCTTTGATAATTAAGCTTTTAAAAATAAGTACTTATCAATCAAAAAAATTTATATGTAGACAATTATGTAAGTTGCTATGGTAAAATGCCCTTTGGTACTTGTTGGAGTAAAAAGATAACCTGATTTTACTTGACATAACATCACTCTTGGGGAATCGTCTAATGGCAGGACGTCGCACTCTGGATGCGAAAATTGGGGTTCAAATCCCTGTTCCCCAGCCATATAGCTTGGAGAAACTGTGTATAGGATAACTAAACTCATACTACTAAGTTCATTTGAGAATTTAACTTCTGTTACAATTAATTTGTGAGTAAATATAAAGCAGTTATTTTTGACTTCGACAACACACTTTTTGATAGTACAACTTGGTTTGTGAATTTCACTAAAGAGTTTCTAAAAAACACACCCTACAGTGATTGGGATTACAGAGATTTTTATAATGAGCTTAATACTACAACAGGCACAAGTGAAAAAATCGATAAAGAAGTCTCAAATGCCTATTGGGCTGGTGTAAAAACAGCATCAAATTATAAACCTTTTTCCGAAGATGAAGATGCAATAAAACAATTACACGAAATGGGATTAAGAATGGGCATTTGCTCCAGATCTGTAAAAACTAAGATCGAACAATTGCTTAAGGATTTTCAGTTGGATGGTTTATTTGAAATAATAGTGGATAGAGCACAAAAACCTGAGCCTAAATATTTGTTGGATACAATAGAACAGTTTAGATTAACACCGAAAGATGTACTATATGTTGGTGACGAAGAGGAGGATGTGGAAACAGGGATAAATGCGGATACAGACACAGCATACATTTTAAGATCCCACGAACATTTTCAAGAAACTTACAAACTACAAAAGGACAAAATTGAAGAACTTAAGCCAACATATAAGATAACCAACCTTCTAGAGATAGTAAGTATAATTAAGGGTTAGATTTATATAAATTACATTCCAGAGAATAAAAAGGTGCTAGACCCTTATGCTCAGCCATGGAAAATTCTCACTAGCTCGAAGCATAGCGAAGAGTTGGTGAGAATTTTTCATATGTGGAATTGGGATTTGAATAGTCGGGGTCGCGAACTTAGTTACACTTATGAATGAAATGAATTAGTGTAAGTTAGTTGGTGACCAAATCCCTGTTCCCCAGCCAGGGATTTTGGCTGTCACCGCAAGGTGGCAGACAGATTCCCTTGTTTGGTTTTACAGGGATGAGAAAGCCGGACTGAACGAAAGCGAAGGAGGCGTGCCGAATAACCAAAGAGCTCTTACGAACGGAGTGAGTTAGAGATATTTGGATTAGTGGGCGAATCCCTGTCCCCCAGCCAGGGTTTTCTTCCTATAACAACAACGTTTCCAAACATAAGCCATCAGGGAATTCGAACTAGCGCTTTGTATCTAAACGATTCCAAAGGTATTTACTTAAAGAGGATTATTTAAATAGTCAACCGTGTAAGTATCAATATGTTGTATGGCCTCTTCTAGGTATTCTATATATGGAAGTCCTTTGTTGTAGGTAGTATAGAGATTTTCTGCAGGTTTACCTAGTTGTTTGTAACTCCCGTTGTAAAAATGCTCATAGGCAGTCTCCTTTTGAGCTCGATCCCTAATCCAAGGCCACAACTTATCAACTATTTCATCTTCTCTATAGACGTAGAAATATGCAGTGATTTCAGCAATTGCCCAAATTTTATCATCTTCAATTGGCCTTTTATCATAAATTTGGTCTATAGTTTCGAAAACATGTGACAAAACCAGTTCATATGCGTTCATATAGTGCTTTGTTTTGGGATCTCTCTTCCACCAGACAGCAAGCTGATTACTAGTTCCCCAGGATGCCTTAGAGTAGAAAGAACTTACTAAAAAACTATAAGAATCGAATTTCCAATCTATTTTTCCCATCAATTTAGTTATTGTCTTAAAAAAATAATCTGATTTATCCGACCAGATTTCATTGTATGTGTCTTTGACGTATTCAATATCTTCTCCTTTTTCACTGTAAAAGCTCTTCAAATATTTTGAGAATATTTCTTTTTGCTCGGTTTTGTCTCCAGTATTTAAAACAGAAAAGATCACATTTTTGTCAAACCCTTTTTGTTCTATTCTGTAATCTATACCCGCAGGATCCAAATGGGCAACTCGACCTAAAACATATCTTAAGTCTTCTTCAAAATCTGTATAAAACGTTAGTTTGGGAAGCATATACAAATAGTTTAACTTAATTAGGTTAGCATTGAAACACAGTTCGAACTTGGACCCCAATACCCAGCCAATAATTTCTCCTTGTTATAACAACATAAAACAAGTATCGTCCAATCGGGATTCGAACTATTGTATAATTTTTATATACAACAGAACAAACAGACTATATTCTACTTACACTGTTGGGGAGCGCGTGAAAGTGGCGTTCTTGGTATTTCAAAGTTAAAAAACGAATTATCAAAAGACTTTGAAGTGTTTTTACCTTTTTTACCTGGGAATGGAAATACAAAACCACCTAAAGAACTTTGGAGAATAGTAAGCTATGTAGATTATGTTAAGAAATTATTAGATGACAGTAATATTAAAAATGTAATGATAATCGGACATAGCTTCGGCGGGGGAGTGGCATTGAAATTAGCCGAAATATATCCTGACTATGTTAGTAAACTCTTTATCGTAGAACCTGTTTTGGGAAATAATTATTCTAGAGGTAAGATCTTGGATTTATTGTTTAACACATCAATCCACATTTATAAAGCGGTCTTGAAGTCACGTTTGCCAAATATTGCAATGAAAATACTAATTTCTTTGGTTTCAGGAAAAGACATCAAAAGCATACTAAGTAAAGACGTAGTTGACTACCAAATCTCTCTCGACTCAAGTACAAATAGATATAGTATTGACTACTCTTCAATAAAGTGTCCAGTTTATTTCTTCTGGAGTAACTCAGTTTTTTCAAAGACACCTAGACTAAATGCAGAAAATATCGTGAAGCAAAACAATAACTTCCACATGAATATATACAAGGGAAACCACCTAACCTTAACCACAAATCCACAGAAAATTGTTCCACAAATAAGAGGTCTTATCTAACTAAAACAGTTCGAACTTCTTCCCCGATGAACAGCCATGCAAGACCATACAATAGAACCATCATTTATTATTACTACACCAACAGAAACTACAGTTCAGACATAATAAAATGATACAATTTACTAAAGTGATTAATGTAAACCCTAATTTAAATATATTTACTCTTTACTGCTATTTAAATACTGTTGGATATGATGATGAAAATAACAGAAATGGTATGCATCCAAAAAGGATAGAAATAAGACACAAGTTATTTGAAACTGCAAAAAAATACAATACCGACGCATTTATTAATTTCTTCACTGAAAATTATATAAATAAAAAAATACATCTATTCCATTTCAACGCTTGCTCATTGAGCTTAAGTGATGACGAGCAGTTTTCAGTTATAAATAATAATTACTCCACAGGATTATTACCTGATCTAAATAAGATGCTTAAGGATTTTTATAATCATTTTAATATCAAAGAATTGTGGGAGGGAATGACTGAAAGCCATAGAATTATTTGTGAGAAATATCAAGTTGTTTCTGAAAATATTATTAAAACAACACAGGATTATTTTTATGAGAAACAGAAAGAAAAAACAGAGATAACAATCATTCCTAATTTACTAGAAAGCTATTTCAGAAATAAATCTATTTTAATTAATGACAATCTATACTTATTAATTGGACCCTATAAAAATAACGGAACACACACAGAGGGAATCATTCATGAATATATACATTTATTGGTTAACCCCGTAATAGAGAAATATGAAAAACTTATTAACAATAAAGAAAGATACTTCAATAGAATTAGTAAAACAAAACAAATCACTGGTTCTTATAACAACTGGCGTTCATATATTAGCGAAAGTACGGTACGTGCTTTAGCACTTGCCGTATACAAAGATGTTGGTAATTTGTCAGATGATGTGGTTGAAAGAAGTCTGAATACTCTGAATGAGCAGGGATTTCTACTTTCTAAAAAACTCATAGAAATCATAAATAGTTGTTCAAAACCACAAAGAATTGAGCTCATTTTAAATAAATTACTAGACACTTTATCCTAACTTACTATACTTTGATAGCGTTAGCACAGCCAGCCAGTAAATTCTCCATGTCGCAACAACATAAGAGAGTGCCATCAAATAGGGATTCGAACTAAGGTATACTTTATTTATGGCCAAGAAATACTTACTGGTTAATATTATTGCTACTCAAGAATATTTAACTTCTTTTTCTTCGAAAGATTGGCCATTACACCTAACATTGTTGATGCATTTTAATACAGACAGGCCTGTAAAGTATTTAGTGAAGGGATTGACTGACTGTACAACTAAACACAAATCTTTTGAGGTTTTAGTGGAAAATGAAAGTTTTTTTGGTACTCATTTGGATACTTTGGTTTCAGTTCTTCAGTTAAATAAGAAAATTAAAGATCTGCATACTGATTTGATGAGAGTTGCTAATAAGCTAGGGGTAACTTACGATGAACCTAACAAAGTTGGTGCAGGATTTAGACCACATGTTAGTGTCCAAAGGGGAGAAAAACTAAGCATTGGTAAAACCATCACCGTGGATAATGTAACACTTGTTGAAGTGATTAAAGTGCCCGAAGGAAAATTAATAAATGTTATACAAACATTTCGCTTAAAAAGTTGAGATCTCTAACCAAATATTTCGTTATTACTATAGCAAACAGTTCGAACTTGGACCCCAATACCCAACCATTGACATAAATAACTACAGTGTATATACTTTGTAGTATGGACACGGTAATCAGCATTAGAACAGACAAAAAAATAAAAAATGATGCCACAGAGGTCGCAAAAAGTGCAGGTATTTCCCTAAGTACTCTTATTAACTCTTACTTACGTCAGATTATCTCAACGAGAAGAATAGAACTATATGCGCCAGAACCCATGACACACAAGTTAGAGGCCTTAATTGCAGAAGTTGAAGCCGAATTGGAAGCTGGAAAAGTTAGTAAAGAATTTACTAATCCTAAGGACTTTTTAGCTGATTTGAAAAAGTAAGCGTTAGATGAAATTTCAATATACCCCTAAATTTAAGAAACAATATAAAAAACTATCTGCGAAACTCCAGAAACAGTTTGACGAACGACTTATGCTTTTTGTAGAAGATCCTACCAGTCCTGTGCTAAGGGTGCATCCACTAAAAGGTTCTTATAGAGGCTATTGGAGTATGAATATAAGTGGTGACATAAGAGCTATGTACTTAAAAAGAGGCGATGAGTTGGTCATATTTGCCTTAATTGGTACACACAGCCAACTATATGGGTAACCCTAGCTAGAGCAAGTGGGCTGTAGCGTCAGCATCACATAGCGTGCGGTACCCCGCCCCCAGCCAATAATTATGTTGTTATATCAATCTAAAACTATTACTAATAATTCTAACTATATAAAAGCTGGCGATGTATTTGTTTCCCCAAATTCTCCTTTGTAGGAGGATTCGATAACAATTCATCTAACAAATCTTTCACGTTGCATGTTGCCAAACAGCATCCCTGGTCACCGGATCCATAATAAACATATAATTCTTTACCAACGATAACCGCGCCTGAAGGAAATGTAACGTTATTTACAACTCCTTCTAATTCACGGTTAGTCTCAGGGCTTAAGATATGTTCTTTTGAAACCCCAATGATTTTTCTTGGATTTTCAATATTTGCAAGTAATGCATCTATTGTCCAAATTTTTTCATTTATTGCTGTACCGCAATATATTATTAACCAACCCGCCTCAGTCTTAATAGGGACTGCTCCAACCTCAGGACCTCTCCATGTTGAGTTAAGAGGTTGTAAAAAATAATTATTATCAAAATTTTCAAGATTATAGCCAAAATTTCTTTTTTTAGGATTTAATAATTCCGCCTCATCAGAAAACTCAATTTGCATAATAGTAGAGATAGGTCTGTCAGCCTCCCATGTATATAACATAACCAATTCATTTTTTATTTTTTCTGGAAACAGACAAGCTGCTTTAGATGTAGACCCCATAGGACCTAAGATTCCATGTTTTACAATAGTTTTAAGATCGTTGCTTGTTGCCAAAGCTATTCTTACCTTTTTATTTTTATCTACACCTTCCACTGCGGTATAAAAAATGTAATAAGTATCACCAACTTTGGTTACCCTCGCGTCTTCACATCCTAATCCTAATTCATATTTCTCTGTAGGAGCTATGAAAGGGGTTTCTCTTTTTGTAAAATTAATTCCATCATTACTAGAAGCATAGCCAATGGATGATACGTATCCGCCTTCTATTTTTTTATCAATACCATTAGTTGCTCTATAAAACATGTGGAATAAGTCACCATCTTTAAGTACAGAGGGATTAAACACCGATCCAGCTTCCCAAGGAATATTTTTATCAGACGTTAATATTGGATTTCGACTATATCTTATGAGTTTCATGGCATAAGTTTAGCATATATTCTTAGCTGAATTATAAAATGCTGTTCAAATAGCATACACCACTGCCAGCCAGTAACTATTCCTTGTCACAACAACATAAATCGACTGGCCACCAATAGGGATTCGAACTGACTAGTTAAACATCAGTATTTCAGGCTTGAATAAAAGTAGTAGACCGATAATTACCATCAATATTCCACCAATAAGGCGGGAATATTTTACATATTTAGTAGTAATACCAGTCATATGCAGAGTAATCATAGCTATAAAGAAAACTACCATGTCATCGAGCATAAAAAATAAAATGTAAAGAAGTATATAACCGTAGTACTGTATTGTTCCTAAATTATTTAATGCTAGAACCTGGGTATATATAGCAGGAAGTCCTGCAGAACATATAAGTTCTACGAGATTTACAGCAAAAGCAAGTCCGATTATTCCAACCAATGACAACACGAAAGATTTATTTGAGGTAATTTTTCCAAGTTTTTCAAAAACAGTTTTTCTTTTTGAGTCGCCAACAACATCACATCCAGATGAATCTTTACTTATAAACTTTTTCAAACTCATAATTCCACCAGCTAGTGCAACTAAAGCTATCAGGACACGGACCCAAAATATAAACCCAATAAATAAAAACAACTTCAGCCAAGCTACCATAAATAGAAAATAAACAGATGCCGATGCAACAATAAAAGCAATTCCTAATACCCACATCTTCCTTTTATCTTCCATTCCAATTAACAAGCTGATTAAAAATAGTAAAGTCCACATAGCACATGGGTTGAAGCCATCAAGGAAGCCAATTACTACAGTTAATACTGGTAAAGTTAGGGCACTTAAATCTATGTTTCCAATTTTTGGGAGTACAGGTGTATTGCTACTCTGGGTATTTTCATTACAATTTTCTTCTTTAGGTGGTTTTGAGTTCTTTTCTTCTGCTAATAAGTCGGGACAATTGCTAGTTTTAGCATCTTGTATTAGACTGAGAATCTCTTTTCCCGTAGTGTCATCACTCATATATCCTACAAGATAACGTTCACCTACAACAAGAAACGGCACACCATTTACTTCGACATTAAGCTTTTTGGCAACAACCTCAAGCTTTGCTCTGTTTGCCTCGCTATACCAAACTTCAAAATCATTAACCTTTATTGTTTTATCTTTATCACTTAAGTCTTTTAAAAACTCTTTTTCTTTAGCACAGTGCGGACAACCTTGCCCCCAGAAAAAGTAGACATTTATTGGCTCAGAAGCATGCACTTTACCCAAAAAGATGAGGCTAAAAACAAATATTAATAGTAATGAAGCGAGAGTCTTAATTTTCATAATCTACTTATTTATATTTTCTTTAACTATTTCTACAAGCTTATCCTTATCAACTTCGCCCGTTAATCTAAGGAATTCGTTACCTTGTTTATCGAGAAAAATGAACGCAGGTAACTTTTTATCAATTTTATACTTAGCAACCATATCTTTTTCTTTATCAAAGTCAAAGTATTCCGTTACCAGTTCGGGGATTTCTTTTGCTACCTCCTGCCAACGTGGGCGCATTACTAAACAACCCGAACACCATACGGCTCCGAATTTTAATACTTTCATAAATTAGCACCTCCTTCTACTTTATTAATTTTAATAGCCTTACCATTAACTAGAGCATCCGCTATTTTTTTTGTAGCTGAATCTACAGTCCTAGCAAATGTTGGCTGTGAAATATGCATTTTCTCTGCCGAATCAGTTTGGTTTAAACCATCCACTAGATATAATTTTATCGCTTCTATTTCATCTGGAAAAAGCTCAACTTCTTCTAAATCCCTAAGAGGTATTCCTCTGGGTTTAAAATAATCAACATTAGGATTAAATTGTAAACATCTATGTATTTTTGGTCTCGTCATATATTTTCTGCTAAAATAAATACTATGGGTGAACTCCGCTTGAGTTTTTAAGAAAGCTGGTACTTTCTGATTGCTTGTTTTATCTAGCAATTAATACACAAGCAGGGATTCGCTTTTATTTTACTTCCTCAAGTTTCTTTTGTTCGGCTTTGACCTGTTCTAATTCATCTTCCAGAGTTTTCTTATAGGAATTTAGTTCTTCTTTAACTTGGTCTTTACTTAACGAAGCAAACCAAGACTTAAAACCCCTACCTCTACCAAAACCCATTCTCCTTCCCATACCCATACCTTTTCCTCTACCATCCCCACAGGGACCAAAACCTCTACCGGTCATAGGACCTTGTCCTTGAGGACCTGTTCCATCTCTATAAGGCATTTCATTTACCTCCTTTTAATAATTTAATAATGAATACATATTCATAATAGCACTGGTGTATTTCCTGTCAAACAATAAAAATAGTTCGATACTATGTTAGGGATTAATAAAGACAAAAGTGCAAAAAGGCTATAAAGTCTAAAACGGCAGTTCGAACTCGGACCCCAACTCCCAGCCAGTAAATTATCCCTGTCACAACAATATAAAACAAGGGTCATCCAATAGGGGTTCGAGCTCTATAAAATAATTGCACGAAAAAATATATACTTAATTTATGAAAAGCACACTTATTAAAATTCTTACAGGTGTTACTTATATTTATATGATAGTGGCAAATTATTTGGCAAATAGCTTACCTATCAATAACCGCTTTACGGGACAAATATCAGACGACTATCCAAATTTATTTGCTCCTGCTGGTCTTACGTTTTCCATTTGGGGGTTGATCTATCTTTTACTTGCAGGATATGTTCTATATCAGGTTTTCCCTAAGAGTCAAAAAACTCAAGATGTGATTAATAAAGTCAATCCACTTTTTTATGGCCACTTCTCTTGCTAATATTTCCTGGATATTCGCCTGGCACTATGATTATATTGCTATTTCCGTTTTTATTATGTCTCCTCTACTATTCCTTCTTATAAAAATTGCGGATATTCTTCGAATTGAGAAGTTTACTCCTCAAGAGAAGCTATTTATCCTGGTCCCTTTTAGCGTCTACTTTGGTTGGATTACTGTAGCGTCTATTGCAAATATAACTGTATTTCTTGTAAGTTGGAATAGATTTGGGATTGCTGACTATGTGTGGACAAGCATTATTTTGCTTGTTGGAGCCGTAATTGGGATTGTGCGGATGCACAAAGATAGTAATATTGCCTATGGCTTAGTGCTTGTTTGGGCATATCTTGGAATACTCCTAAAGCATGTGTCAGAAGGCGGCTTTGGTGGGCAGTATCCTAACGTTATTGCAACAGTAAGTATTTGTTTGATTTTGTATATATTTTTATTGGGAAATTATTTGTTAAAAAAATAACTTAATATATTGCTTTTAAATCTTTAAAAAAATGCATTTACAATAAATTATTTGAGATATAAAAAGGTTATTGATAATATGTACGGGTGCTAAATAATATATTTGGACAAAACGAAATTAATTTAGTTATAGATTTGCTTCTAAGTTTATTTTCAGGAATTATCATTGGTGCCGAAAGGGAAGCTAGGGGTAAGGATGCAGGTATAAGTACACATACACTTGTTATTACAGGAGCAATGGCATTCACATTTATCTCCAGCATTGTCGACCCAGCCGAAAGGTCAAGAATTGCAGCACAAATTGTTTCAGGCATAGGTTTTTTAGGAGCCGGTTTAATATTAAAGGATGGGACAAATGTAAGAAACCTTACGACAGCTGCCAGTGTTTGGGTTTCTGGTGCTATAGGAATGGCATACGGTTTTAATTATCACATAATTGGAATTATTCTTACCATTGCATCTTCTTTGATACCTAGAATACCTCATTTTAATAAGAAGTACCAAAATCAATAGGCTTATTAAATAACCTTTGTTACAGACTAATTGATATTATTTATTGAGACAACTAATAGTTCGAGCTTCTTCCCCGATGAGCAGCTACATATCCTGGAGAAACCTTGTACAGGACTAAAGATTATTTTAATATTAGTCCATGAATAAAAAGCTAATTCTTAGATTGATACTATTTAGTACGCTCGTATGGATAATTACAACTTTATATACTGCTTATGAACAATTGAATGTTATGGATTATCACTATAGTGGCTTCCCCTTAAAAGTAAGCGAAAGTGGAGGTATGTGCGTATACGGACCCTGTACAACTTCCTATAACTATCCAAACTTGGTAATCAATGTCTTGGTTTATTTATTTTTAGGATTTGTCATAAGTTACCTTTCCTTAAAGTTAGGTAAAAAAGTGAAATAAACATCACTATAAAGTCTCTAACCGACATGTTCAGCCAGAAAAGCCATTATTTAACTAAAAATAATATTTATTCCCGATAGAAAAATAACATAAGAAGAATTTGAAGAAGCACGTGAAGTATACAGTGATTATATAAAAACAGTTGTAGATGACTCAAGAAACACGATAGCTGTTGGTGGATAGTTTCATATTGATTGGGAAGAAGTTCTAATTGCTGATGGAAGCATTTAGAGGATTTATATGGTGGCGGTTATAGGGTTAGCACAAAAGAAATAGAATATATGGCTATGAGCAACTTCAAACCAAGTTTGGGCAAAACAACATAAGAAGTTATAGAGCCTGTCATCAGACAGAAAATGTTCGATTTAAGTAAAAAGTATTTAGAGATATGATATATAGAAACTTTTACATTAATTCAATAAAAATGGACTTGTTTAGAGTTGTTACTGCAACTGGTGACATCACAAAAGAAACTGCTATTCAATCAGCTAAAGAATTCTTAGAACATGCATTTAGTGATTTTAGTAAATTTGAGAATACAGAATTTGATTTGAAAATAAAAAAATATTTAGAAAATTTAAGCTCTCAGTTTTTTAAATTAAGTTTCCCTTCTCATAGGTTACGTTGGACTGAATCGATTTTAACAAATAGATGTAGGCTTTTTTAAAATATATGAATTATTTTAAAAAAACACCTCTTATCCCAATTAATAGCTATAACGAAATTGTAGAGATTGTTCAGTCTGGAAAGATACAAAAATGACGAAAAGATTTCAAATAAGAGGAGATAACAACAACCCGTTTCATTTATCAGTAGGTACCGTAGGCACACATGAATGGCGTGAATTAGTGTGAAAAGTTGATCACCAAATATAAGTTTCACAGCTATGTAAAGCTGTGCAGTTCACAAGATACTAGCAGGATTTCATTTAATTTCTTTGTTTTTGAAATATTGGATTTTTTATTAGTAAATAATAAAAATGTTCAACATATAAAATCCAATAGAACATTTGATTTAACTAAAAATAAATATACTTGTTTATTTTTTAAACAAATATCTAATGTAAATTTTTTCTCTTTTTTTTAGAGCGTTATAAACATAGTTGGAACCAGATATCCCAGAGAACTCATAAAACTGAGATCTAAAAAAAACAGGTACATGGCTATCTACCATATTTTTTTTGCGAAGACTATCCTTATCCAAAGACTCAGTTACATTATTTGTTATATCTTCTTTCTCTACTTGTATTAAATTAAGATATTTTAAGTCGTCTTCCCAAGTGGATAGCTCATTCTTTTTCCTTAAGTCAGCGTAGGCGAAATAACCACCGGGTTTCAAAAGTCTATGTACCTCTGAAAAAAAGTTTTTAATGTGTAAATAATTTCCGGATGACTCAAGATTGATAATTATATCGTAACTTTCATCAAGAAACGGCAAATCCTCTGCATTACCTACTTCAAATTCTGCATTATCAAAATGATATTTGTTTCTACAAAAATTTATGGCGGGACGTGTTACATCTATACCCATTATCTCTTTGATCTTAAAATATTTTGCATAATAATATACACCACCGCCACGCCCACAACCAATTTCCAGCACTTTTTTACTATCCAAATTTATATTTCTTACAATATGATTATATAGTTGAATACAAAATCTGTCGTTTTCGTCATCTGGGTCCAATTTAAGATCTAAATTTGTATCATAGTACCCGTAATTCATAAAACGGAGCAAACCATCCTTATCAATTGAAGTAATGAAAATATACAATAAATTTGAGTATAAAGATTTAAAAATCTTTGATTTGTAAAAAAAATCTAATAATTTAGCATCCATATAATATGCAGTATATCAAAACTGGAATACATTTCATTTTAACTAAATCACTTTCAACATAATGAATCTATACTTCAATTAGCTACAGCACTGCCAACCGCTGACAGGCAAACCTACAATGCCCATACTTTGTAGTATGGATACAGTAATCAGTGTTAGAACTGATAAAAAGATTAAAAAATGCAGCCACTGAAGTCGCGAAAAGTGCTGTTATTTCTTTAAGTACTCTAATCAATTCTTATCTTCGTCAGATTGTAGCTACAAGAAGGCTAGAATTATATGCCCCGGAACCCATTACACCTAATTTGGAAAATTTAATTGCAGAGATTGAAGCCGAACTACAAAGTGGTGAAGTAAGTAAAGAATTTTCTAATGTTAAAGACTTTTTAATTGATCATAAAAGTAGACATTAAATGAGAATTCAATACACATTAAAATTTAAAAAGCAGTATAAAAAACTTCTTACTAAAATTCAAAAACACTTTGATGATAGGCTTGTACTTTTTGTTGAAGATCCCAGTAACCCAGTGCTAAAAACCACCCATTAAACGGCGCCTATGGTGGGTATTGGAGCATAAATATAAGCGGTGATCTGAAAACAAAGTATCTAAAATGAGGGGATGAAGTAGTTGTATTTGCTCTAATTGGCATACCTAGCCAACTCTATGGGTAAACCTATTTCAAGTAACATTCAATACGGCCAACTATGGAAAGCTGGCTAGTGTGATCAGATACTAGTCAGCTTTTCATAAGTGGAATTGGGATTTGAATATTTCTGGGTTGAGAACTTAGTTACACTTATTAGCGAGGTTAATTAGTGTAAGTTAGTTGGTATCCAAATCCCTGTTCTTCAATCCAATAACAATGGCAATGCATTTTTAAACAGTAAAAATCAATTAATTTATAGGAGGACTGATTTTCTATCGTAATACCGACTTGGACATAAGCTTTAGGACTGGCATTTCTATCTTCTTTTACCGCCTATGCACTAAAATATTATTTTCCATTGTCATACTCTGTGGTATCAAGAATAGTCTCCCAACCATCTTCTGCATTTCTATCAATTTCTGCCACATGTTTAGGATCATCTGTGGCAATCCCGACTTTTCTTGTAGTTATAAAAATGCAATACCCTGAATTCCCTCCAACATATTTGTAGCAGTAATGTTAACATCGCCTGCAATTCTCTTATTAACAACGGATTTTTACTAGAAATATTAATTTTTTATTTGTGTTACAGAATGTTCCATGAATTTCTGCCTAATATAACAGCGCACGGTTTATTTTATATATAACTTTCTCGTTAAAACTCACTAGAAAATCTTAATTTGCATAATATTGATATAATCAAAAATATGAGAATTCTAACCTATTTACATGATCCTGATAATTTGTATATCCCGCTAATTAAAAGTGCCAGTTTTCCAAAAGAACTTGAAGATACAATAATTGCGGTATCACCAAGTACAACACCGGAAGTGAGAGACTGTGTGGAAAAGCTTGGTTATACAATAATTGAAGGAGGTACTTATGGTGTTGCAAGATTGAATTTATTGAAATATTCAGTGAAAAATTTAAATGAAAAACATCTTTTCGTTTGTGACTTTGACAAGATGCTACATTGGCTAATTACAGAACCGGATGAATTGATCATACTTATAAAGCAAGAGCCGAAAAACGACTTAACTGTAATCGCAAGATCTTCAAGAGCTCGAGCTACTTATCCTGAAACGTGGACAAAAACTGAGAACATCGCTTCAAGAATTCTCGCCAAAAACATTAAAAAGCACGTCGATTTTATGAACGGTCCTGTAATACTTAATGAAAAAGCCGCAAAATTAATTGTAGAAAAAGGAAAAGAAACAGGTGTAGGTTCTTGTGTGGAATTTTGTATTTTAGCAGCACAGGCAAAATTAAATATTGAAAACAAAGAAGTTGACGGGCTTACCTGGGAAGATCCCGATAGATACAAGCAAATGATTAGCCAGTCAAAAAGTTACGATGATTGGAAATACGATACCTATCATTCTCTTTATGAATGGAGAAAAAGAGTTGATTTTTTATATAAACAGGTTGAAGTAATGATTAGACTTCTAGAAGAACCGATTAATCCAAAATACCCGTCAGTGCATAACAAAACACTTGAAAATATATAGATTGAGATTAATTACTTTTTATTATTTCAAATTGTTGCTATCCTATATTAATGAGTGATAATTCAAATGAACCAAAAGAAAGAATCAGCTTTTCGTTTTTGCTCTTACTGGCTATGCTGGCAATAGCAGTTATTATGTATTTGACCATATAACAGGCCACGTGAGGAAAATCTTATCTGTTATCACCTTCTCCGGGGAGTGTGCCTCGTTTTACTCTATCTTCAATCTTTTTTAAACCAATCTTTGGTATTTCATCAAAATCAACCTTAAGCTCTGTGCAGATATTTGCCAGATACCATAATATATCTGAAAGTTCTTTCATAATTCTTGCTTTTCTCTCAGGTGAAATTTCGTCGTACTCATCTCTTAATACATGCTTAAAGTGCTCTGCCAACTCGCCCGCTTCTCCGGTTATTCCATAAACAAGGTAACGAAAAGCATCGTAAGTATTTTGATTTGGATAAAAAACGTGTTTTCTTGATTTCTTTTGATAATCATTAAATTCCATATGAAAAGTTTATCATAAGAAAACCTATGAATTAAAAAACAAAATTTTAATTCGCACTACGATGACAAAAAAATAAGACATCTTGAAGAAACCAAATTCATATGATAAGTTCAGCGCATAGAATAAAGGATTACGCTAAATGAAATTAGTAAATAAACTAAACAATTTTTTATACAAACACCTTAAAGGCAAAGGACTAGGAAAATTTTACTTTTTTGATCATTTATATAAAGAACTAACAAATAGGATTAGATCTGATTTTGCAATTGTCGATGACCATTTAATGTTTTTAGATCCAATGGACTCTTTAGATTTGTCTATCAACCATGTCTATGAAGAATTTGAGACTGCTATAACCAGGGCATTGATTAAAAAAGGTGATTCTGTAGTCGACGTCGGTGCAAACATTGGATATTACACCTTAATTTACGCCAAATTATCAGGAGAAGAGGGAATGATTTATGCGTTTGAGCCGGATCCAAATATTTTTGAGATTCTTACTAAAAATGTAAAACTAAACGGATATCAAAACGTGAAACTGATAAATAAAGCGGTAGCTGATAAAAATGATAAACTGGATTTCTATTTAGATCATGAAAACAGGGCTGCGAACACAATCTTTAAAAATAAGAAATTTGACGAGAAAATAAAAGTTCCGACAACTACATTAGATAATTATTTAAAGTCTTTAAAAGTCGATCTCATAAAATTCGATATTCAAGGTGCAGAATTTTTAGCGCAAAAAGGTATGAAAAACATAATTAAAAACAACAAGAATATAAAAATAATTTCCGAATTTTGGCCATGGGGGATTTCAAACTGTGGAGGAAATGCAAAAAACCTGCTGGATGTTTATCGCAAAAGCAAATTTTACATTTATGAACTTGATGAAAATAAGAAATCGCTAGTACAGGTTACAGATGAATATCTGCTAAAAACATACACAATCGAAAAAAGAAACTATACTAACTTGCTTTTAATGAGATAAACAAAAAACAAACTTTACCCATTTAAAGCCTCAACCAGCTCAAGATTCTTTTTTACTTCAGCGTCAATAGCACGCTTTAAATCAAGCTCTTTTCGCCTGCATTTATACTCAATAATGCTTGACGATCTGTGCGCCGGGTCATAATCCTGACCTAAAGCCATAAGATAGCGCTCATGCAATTCGTGCACTAAAACGTAATCTCTCTCATGTGCGCTCAAGTCATCATCCAACCATACTTCATTTTCAGGTACGAAATCGTAAACAAAGTGATGACCTCCCTCTGTAAACTCAATATAATACAAATCTCTTACGGCACGTCCATTAATAACATGAACATCCACATTACCGGCTTTTAATATTTTTCTCACATAAACATCAGATGGAATCGCATCAAAAATTTCATAAATTTCTTGTTTTACCTTTAACAAAAAATCTTTCTTCAATCTTTCTTTTTGTTCAGCCTCATCTGCCTTTCCAATTGCAGTCTCATAATCAGCGCCATCTCTCATTAAATTCCACTCAATAAGCATGTGATTTACAAAAAACTCGGTTTCGTCAGCACCGTGTTGTTTATCAATCCAGAATTCTCTTGTGGGAATAAAATTAAAGCGATAATGCTGTCCAAAATTTGTGAATTCGCGATTAACGTTATTTCTAATATTCTCTCCATCAACTTCATAAACTATAAAATCATCAAAATCCTCTATTTTTTTTGTGTATGGAGCTTTTAATTTCTTACTCATTATCAAAATCCAAATTTAATATCAAACCGGTTTCTTCAAAACCATATTTTTTATAAAAACTTATTGCTTTTTCATTTGTTTTATAGACTTCCAACTTCAAACTCACCCCGGGTTTTTTAATTTCAGAAACAACCATGTCCAAAAGCTTCTTGCCAATATTTTGACCTCTATAGCCTTCGTGAACAAAAAGCTGATCGACTTCATAATGACCACAAAAATCACATCTTTTTATTGTGATATAAGCTACAGCCTGTTCATCTTCTGTTTCTGCAAGATAAACACTGATATTTTTATTCTTTAGCTCTTTTTCAACTTCAGACATAATGTCTGTTTCCCACCCTGTCCAAAACAGATTTTCCTTTACGTCGTGATCGAGATTATATGTATTTAGTTCAACACCTAATTCATAGAGCTTTTTTTTGTCTTCAAGAGTGGCTTTTCGATAGTTAATATTCATATATACAACTATATCGCAATTTTTGAAGACTGTGTAATGTTTGGATAAAACACACAGTAATAATATAATTGTAATGTGTTTAGAGAATATATTAAGTACGTAAAAAACAATCCAAAAAATTATTGGTTCAAAGCAAAATGGTACGGCTGGGGGTGGACACCAGTAACCTGGCAGGGTTGGCTGGTCATTTTGTTTTATATGGCAGGAATATTAGGTTTGGCAAAATTTTCGGCTCTGCAAAATCCAAAAGTGTTTACGTTACTTGTGATAGTTCTTACAGCAATGCTGTTAATAACAACTGTTAAAAAAGGTGAAAAACCTAGATGGAGTTGGGGTAATCCTGAGAGAAAATAGCCATTTTTTAGTCATCGGTAAGTCGATGTGTCATATTTCTGACTTTTATCAAGATATCTGCTTTTTCGGGGTCACTTTCTAGTATAGCTATCTGCGCAGCCAGCTCGTTTTTAAATTGTGTTCTTGTCATCCCTTTGGGAAATTCTAAATCTCCTTGTTGTACATTAAAGGATACCTTTTCAACAGGACCTATTTCGCTCTCTCTTCTTTTTTCAATCACTTTTGTTGTAACTAAAGTATGAGCCTCTAATGCAGATTTTTCGGTTCTTCCACCCTCTATGGCTAAAGCAGTCTGCATATAATCTAAAAGCAAATCTTTTTTTGCGATGTGATTCCCTAACACCCATTCATCAAAAATTTGAGCTCTCTGTTCTTTTTCTTTTTTAAGAAAGCCGTTTCTTACCTGTTCAGGAGTTCTTGCAGGAAATCTAACATCAACATACATATATTCTTTTTCTCCAGTTAAGGATATGAGAAATCTCCCATGAGAACCCGGACCATGTTTCATGGTATAACCTTCATATGGTTTCAATTTGGTTGCAGTTAGCTCACCGTATAAAGGTGCAGCTTCCAATACATATACTCCATTGCTAGATGCTTCGTCCATAACCTCTAAGAGTCCCTCAGGAGATACTGCTATTTTCATATGTGCTTTCCTACTCATACCTCTGACTAATGATTTGTCATCTTCATGGAAAGCGTCTCTACATATGCGTACAGCATACCCAGTGGCAGCACTACCGGTCATCTGTATGTTTTCAAAAATACTGGGTTGAGGAAGATGTGCCTTTTCTTCTTCTGTAAAGTCTTCAAAACTAACAGTGGAAACTACATGCCTTTCATCTCTTGATAACTCGTCATGAACAGAAATTGTTGGCTTAACAATCTTGAGTGAGACATCCACACCGCCACCAGAAAACTCGTGTACTGGCAACACCTTATCTAGAAACTCACTTGCTGCTGCTTGCTCAACGTAATATATTGACATAGTAATATTTACTTTCAACAAAAACTAAAGGCACATTTTATAATATCACTTTCAGTAATTCGTAACAACAACAGCAAAAATTAAGCTATAATTTGAGAATGAAGATTATGATTTTAAAAGACAACCAAAAAGCAGAAAAAATTGGAAATTTTTTAACAGGACCAAATGCTTTTGAACAAACATGGGAACCTAATGAAAAGGCATTTGTGATGCAGGCACCGAAAGAAAGTATAGGCAAGAAAACACATAGATATAGGTATATAGAAAATGAACAGCGTGAGATTATCGGAGCGATTGGAGTTCGTGAAAATAAGTATGGCAGTGGAGGCTATGAAATGGATATGGATTATGTAGCTGTACACAAAGATTATAGAAATAGCGGCTTAGCCGGAAATTTGCTGCAAGAAATGGAAAATTTTGTTATAGAAAATAAAGGCAGATATATACATGTTCTTACATGTGATATTGACTCATATAAACCTGCAAGAAATTTTTATCAAAAACACGGTTATGCTAAAGTTGCCGAGATTCCTGATTACTATGTTGAGGGAGACGGACGCTTAGATTTTTTTAAGAAGCTGTAAACTTTATGCTTAGTGAGCAAAAACCCGTGATTGAACAGGAAAATTTCTTAAATAAAGAGATGCAAACTAACGAGACTAGAGAATATAAACATAACGGAGATCTCGTTGTCGTTTATAAAATGGAATATCACTCCGGTATATATTTCGTAGGACAACAGATATGTGAAAAATTACAACAGTATGTAAATAAGGAACACGTCGGTGCATTTGCAAAAGTTGTTAAGCCGCATTTTATTAAAGGGGCAGAAGATAATGATATAGATAGCGATTTTATTATCGGTATCATTTCGAACGGATTTCCTCCAAAGGATTTTAAACGTGATGTCTTAGAAAAATTACATGAAAATGATTTTATTGATAAGGAACTTCTGGATTCATTTTAATCAACGATTGCGTACTAAAGTGTGCAGTCTGCTGTTTGATCTTGCTGTTTGCAGCTTCCGCTACGCTACAGGCACTAATCCATCTCTGTGTTAAAACACAGAGTCTTATTCTTTGATCAAATAAAAATTAGGGTAAAATATAAATATGACAATACCCTATGATGAAGCTAATAGTTACCCAAATGAAAAACAAGCTCTAGAAAAAATTACTGAGGAGGTTTCACTTGGGCACCCACTGCTTGGAAATTCTAAAAGATTTAGAGACGCTACTGCAGAGGTTTTTTTCATAGATCCTGATTTAAACGCTGAAGATAAAAAGGTACTAATAGAGGCATTAAAAAATACACCAAATACAGAGGAACTTTCGGAAGTTCCACAAAATTCGGAAGTTGATAGAGTTGCAAAAGAACTATTAATCGAGGCAGCTAGAGTAGCGGCTATTAAGGCAGCGCTGACTATTACCGCACAAATCGATAACTTGGATAGACGTAAAGATAGTGAATATTATGGAGATCTTGCAAATCAAGTTGCTGAATTTCAAGAAAAAACAACAGAGTTTATTAAAAATGAAGAAAACATAAAATTAGTGAAATCATTTTCGAGGTTGGTCTTGGAAGAAATAAAAATTCTCGAATCGCACGCCGGAGTACAAAACGAAAAGGCAATAACAAAATATTGCAGTATAGGTACGGGATTGGCCGCAAGGGTAATGTCCAAAAAACTAACAGATGAAATGGGTTTATTGTCTAATATAGGAGATCAATTGGCACTCCCCGGAGATGTTGAGATGGAAAAAGCGTTTAGAAAACTGGAAAATGGGTCGGGGAAAAGTTATTTGGAATTATTTAAAAAGTCGTATGAAGTGTATTTAGACGCATCATTCAACAAAGGAATTACTCCAATTTCAAAATTTACAGCAAGAATTGCAAAAGAGATCGCCAGAGGAAATATGCCCCTTACTTATGAAAAAGAAACTGTTGAAGCAATTAAGCATAAAAACAACCTACGTCTTTTTGATCCACAAGATATTGCGCAATATAAGGGATATGCAAATATAAAGCCTGGTCTTGAATATGAGGCACCTACCCACTTTGATAGAGATTTATCTACAACATTAGGTGTTATAGGAAAAGAAATGATAAAGAGAAATATCCACCAGAAATTCGGGCTTGTTAATATCCCAAAGAAACAAACTGAAGTTTATTTAAATAGCCATGGCGAACAAACAACCGTATGGAAAGACTTTGAACAAGCAGTGGATACGGAATACGAAAGACACGAGATAATTTTTGATTTATTTCCGTTTATTGCATCGAATATAAATGAGCAACTTAATAAAACTAATCCAAGCCGAGAAGAAGAATTGATATCAGATCAGGAAGATATCAACACTTTATTGGAAAAACAAAGAATACTTAAAGATGAAAAACGTATGCAAGGACTTGGTGAAATTACAAAAGAAGAGGCTCTACGAATAGCAGCAGTTGTAGTAGGCAGGCGTGCAGCCATGGATGTAATTCCTAATTATGAATACATATACAATTTACCTATTAATCAAATTCCTACTGAAGGCCAGGACGAAGAACTTGCCGAGTTTGCAGACGCAATAAAAAATCTGGATAATGCGCTGACAAAATTCAGACAAGGAAAAACTCCCCAATTGTCTGACACTGAAGCAGCAATACTGTGTAATGCTTTTGGCGAGGCGATATTTAACCTAAGAAAATGCGAGATGGTAGGAATTGACAGTTACCCAAAATTAGGATTGGTTAAAAAATAGCTTCAGGAATGTCATTTTCCAAAGAGACATAATAGCATGATATTTTTCTAGCAGGAAAATACTTTGTAATAATATCCTTTGCCTCTTTTGAATATTTTTCGTGTAACATTCTATCTTCATTAATTGGTAGTCCTGACGCAATTGTACCATCCGCTGCATATCCTCCACAATCCTGATGATCTATAAGAATAATATTTTCTGGGTTGTGTAATTTCACGGAGATTGACAATTGATTCAATAAGCTCTCAAAACTTTCGCTGTTGTGAGGCTTTACAAGGTCCTTACTACAGCCTGCCACCATTATTAGATCGCTCTCCCCTAGCATATGCTTTTTATGAAGCCAGTTAAAAACTTTTTCCTGAAATCTATAATCAATACATGTCAGTACACAATATTTTGCTCGTTCAGTTTTTCCACTCATGATAGATGGTTTGAAATTATTCTATATATACTTGAGAAAGTATTAATCTTCTTATCTTTTCTCTATTCTCAGAATTTGCTTCTGTAGATAAGAAATCATTCATTAATTTAAGTGCGTAGAGATACTTACACATACGTGCCTTCATAATTGCAAACAGAGATACACCGTCATATTCAAAGTCTTCCGGTATATTTGATGTAACGAATGACATAAGAAGATCGCCTAATCTATTATCCAACTCATCAGGAAAATCATTCACAAATTTATCAATATGTATTTTAGGTGCTTTATCACGCAGTAGTATATCTTTTATAAGTGCTTTATCTACTCTCATAATAATTAATTATACACGGATGGACCATACAAAAATACCACACAATGTGCTACAATTACAACGGTTCCTTTCCATTTCTTTTCTTTTCGTACAGGCATTAAAGCGCCAAGTTATGTTAGTTATATTCCATGGAAAATACCGTGGAATTTTTTTAAGGAGGTGATTTGTTATGGAAAAATCAAAAAGTTTATTAATTGGATTGTGGAAATTTAGAGAAGGTGTCCCTTTTGAAAGCCTGATAAAAATGGCTGAAAAGTGGGCACAAGATGAAAATTACTTACAGGTATACATAAGAAAAGTAAGTAAGGATCAGAACGGGATAGGTTTCGTCTATACACACGACGGGACAAAAGATTATCAGGACGAATATTTTGATCAAACATCTGATCAGCTAAAAAGGGAATTCGGTAACGGCCTTGTTGGCTGGGATATAGCATCAACAACTAACCTGATAAAAGGCTTTTAACCGGATGGGAAGGAACCGTCCGTTAAAAAGAATAGATATCCACATTAAAAACAGTTAATTTCAAATCTAACTCTTTCTCATATTTCTTCACCAATTCATTTTTTAAATCATCAAAAAGTTTAAAATCATACTGTATATCAAGAGGAGTAGCCAATTCTAAACTAACAATAACTTTTGTTTTGATTGAAGCATAAGGATCCTCAATGTCCTCAACATAAGATTTTTCTGAAGCTTCTATAGCAACAAGTTGTACTTCGGGTAGACTAACCTTTAAAAATGTTTCAATATCCCCTTTAATATCATCTAATAAGTAGGTATTGCTTGATTTCAAATCAACAACAGGAATAAGTGTGATATCGAAATTGATCGGGTAGCCTACTTCTGACTCTATTTGCTGCTGAAGTATGTCCTTATCATTATGAGAAAATCTTATTGAAGGATCTAATCTCAATACCAAACTTACAGACCATATTTCATCTTTCTGCATTACATCCATAGTGCTGATCTTAATTTTACTATTAATGTTATTTAGCTCCTTTCTGGTTAATTCTTGAATTTTAGATTTTATAAATATATCTTGTTCCACTTCTTTACTTACTATAGACAGGGATCTCTGAATATTTAACTCAATATCTACATTACTTTCCAAAGCCAAGCGTAATTGAGCAACAAGATCATCCTGTGCTTGATAATCTATTACAACAGATTCCGGTATTAAAATATCGGCGGTTATTAACACCTGTCGACCGTTTATGTTTTTATCCACTTTTGTCCTAATATTTGTAATCTTTATTCCTTCAGAAATGTTTTTCATATGCTCATCAATAATAAATTTACTTGTTTCATAAATGCTGGATTGAAAAGTGTAATCTTTGAGCAAAATGAATAGAGGTATGGAGGTAATAATTAATATTCCCGTAACGAGAAGTATGCCCTTTTTTTGAAGTTCAAGCCTTGTTTTGTGCCTCAAGCCCACCATATTATAAATAAGTATAGAAATAAAGATTATGGAAATTACATTTGAAAAAAATAAAATGAAACTACCTGAAAATACTTCAGCATTTTTCAATGCTAATCCAACACCTGAAACACAAAGCGGAGGCATGAGCGAAATGGCAATGGCAACTCCTGCTAAACTGTCTGAAATCTTTTTCTCTATTATGGCAAAAGCAGCTACAGCTCCGGCAGACAAAGCAATTATTAAGTCTAAAAGGGTTGGATTTGTTCTTGAAACTATTTCTGTACTTAAAACTTTTATCGGAGAGAAGTAAGTAATAATAAATGAAGTAAAAAGAGATATCCCTAGTGAAATTAGAAATAAACGAATTGACTGTGAAATTAGTTTTTTTCGTTCATAAGTAATGCCTACAGTTAACTTCATTAGCGGCCACATTAATGGGGATATAATCATTCCGCCAATTACAACAGGAGAAGAATCTTGCAGTAAACCTAAAGTACAAACAACTGTAGAAGCAATAAGAAGAATTATATAACTCATAGAAGACTGAGCATTTAGATTTATTTTTTCCAGAACAAAGTCGTCACTAAAGTCCTGAAGGTCATTTTTGAGTTTAAAATTTCTTTCAATATAACCTAACAAGTGGTTAATAACATTCATAATATGAATATACCAGATTCGACAGTGAATTAATTGAAAATGTTATACTAAAAAAATGAAACCGTCGGGCTTTTTTTCTTTGTTTATAATAATAGGGATATCAACGTTTTTTATTTTTACATATTTCGATGAAAAAAACGTAAATACAGGTGATACCAAACAAAGATATGATGCAGATAAAAAATATTATGAAAATGCAGATAAAAGACTTATGGAATTTGACAGAGGGGTTTTTAGCTTTTTATCGGATAAGAAAAGGGTGTTGTTTTTCTATTCAAATTGGGATTTATCTCTGCTAAAGATATACGAAGATTATGTGAATCAAATACCTGAAGATGTTGCTGTTATAAAAATAAATTTTAATGATTCCGATGAAACTTCCATAGAAAAAATTCTTTCAGAAAAATACGAAGTAAATCAGGAAAATACTTTTATTCAAATAGATAAAGATGAAAACGAAATAACCAGATGGAAAGGCGGCGGAGTCGATAAATTACTTGAAAGCATCAAATAGCGGAAAATTCATAAATTCCTAACTTGAAACCACCTGCGTAAGCTGGTGGAGGAAGTAAACCC
>CAZPYT010000006.1:0-43949 GCA_964590955.1 uncultured Candidatus Saccharibacteria bacterium
GCGAAGCTTGAATTGGCTTAGGAAACCGGTTGCGTAAGCTACCGGTAGTTCATTTGCTTTTCGATCTAAGCGAAGCGCACCCAGAAATTCGTCGTCCAGATTTTGCTGTTTAAACAAAAGTGGAACTTTGTAAGTATTATCTACAGTTGGTGCTGCAAAAATTCTTTTTTCAGGAACACCTGTATTGAATGAAAGCGTACCTTTTCTTTTTTGGTCAATTTCATAGTCGCTTCTACAAATAACAAAATCCGGACTAAGTCCTAAACGATAAAGTTCATAAATTGAAGCCTGCGCCGGCTTGCTTTTCATTTCACCTAAATGTTTTGGTGTGATTAAATATACAAGATGAGCCAAAATTACGTTTTCCGGCATACTCTGCTTCATTCTTCTAATTGCTTCGAAAAATAATATATTTTGATATTCTCCTGCGGTACCGCCAACTTCCACCATCATAATTTCTGCATTATCTTTTTCAGCTGCCCTTGTAATTCTGTTAATAATTTCTTCAGGCACGTGAATATGCCCTTGTACTGTTTTTCCTTCAAATTCTAAAGATCTTTCTTTTCTGATTAGTTCCGCATAAATTTGACCCATTGTTAAGTAGTTGTGGCGTTTCATTTCTCTGGATAAAAAACGTTCGTAGTTACCCATATCTTGATCTGTTTCTATGCCGTCTGTCGTGACAAAAACTTCACCGTGTTCAATGGGGTTCATTGTTCCCGCATCTAAATTAAGATACATATCTGCTTTTATAGCTGAGACATTGTATCCTGCGGATTTTAATAAAAGTCCAATAGATGCTGTTGTAACGCCTTTTCCTAAACCTGAAATAACTCCGCCTGTAACGAAAATATATTTTGTATTGTTGGGCATTAGTAAAGTCTAGAAAATATTTAAAAATAAATAAAGGGTTTCGTTGAGAGTTTATAAAAAAAGCTCTAGTGATTTTTTAATCCCCAGAGCTTGCGCTTAGCTAATTTGCAGCAATAATACATAAATTTTGTGCTTTCTCTATAAGTTCTAGCGGCTTCTTGTCAATTTTATAATCTTTTGTAACCAATTTATGCATCTTTGCCAAAATACATTTGCACAATAATTTGTTCTGTTTGCCTATACCATATGGGTGCGTTTGCCATGCAGTTTCATTTGGTAAAGTATAAAAATGTTTACCGTTTGTAAGGTTAAATGAAAATTTTTGTATTTTGCTGTCAACTGTTAAAACGAATTCTTTTTTATCATTTAGGACAAGCATATAGTTAGAATATTTTAATCCTCCTAAGATAATTTTATAGCCACTGAACAGTAAACTTGCTTCGGTCTTACCAGAGTGAAAATGTATATGACGCATGATTCCTCCGTTTAATGTTGTGATTGGCGCTATTATATCAGCTTAAAAGCTGCTGAGCAAACCTATGGGGTGCTGATTACTTTTATTGCATTACAGAAATGTCTGTTTTGAATACTTTAATCTTTGTATTTAAAGACATTAGTTTTGAGTCGCTTTCGTTGTTTTAATTGGGATGTAATTATCAATTGTCCTCACAAGATACTCCCTATCGCATAAGAGTGTTGTTTTTGATTTACTATTATTTATTAGGGTGTGTGAATTTAAATAAAAGTATTTAACTCTGAAAATAAAAAAAGACACTAACCGCGGCTATTTGCTCACATGTGGTGCTGCGTTTGGTATCGCAAGAAAAGGTGTAGGTGGGTTGACCAACAATACCTTTTTCATAGCATCCTTCCTTTCTGAGTTGTGAAAGCTTTGATTTTGTCTTGACGTATATTATATTACTTTTTTGATAGACTGCAATTTACATGGTGGGCCATGTGTGTCGCTGTGCGAACTGCAATATATGCGTAGATATCACATTAAACCTTACGTGCTAAAAAGTAATCGAAAACAACCAGTGTTCCATACAAAATCACTGCTAAAGAAAAGAAATCAGCAAGCCACCAATAAGGGCTGTCTATCACTAGAACTTTGTTTTCTGCCACTTTTGTTACCAAGTAATCTTGAAAAAGCAGATAAAAGTGGGTACTTAGAATGAATGGAATTATCCATTTATTATTAATAGCACGAATTTTCCAATAGATTAACGGGACAATCCCACCAACAACTAGACTAACTGAAATATATAAGTCTATAGGGAATAAGCCAAGCGCAAGTCCATTTATAGAATAATGCCAAAATCCACTGTGTTGCTGAAATAAATCCACGAATAAATTTAAAATCCCAGCAATCCAGCAGATTTTAAGTACTAGCTTAAAGACGTTTGTTGGTGGATTTACCCACTTTGTTGTTAAGAAAAATCCGATGATAGCAATAATAGGTAATAAAAATCTAAAAAGCAGAATAACGTCCATTAAATACAGTATATCAAAGGAAGGAACGCCTGGTTATGTACGTGATGTTGCTGAAAAACAGTAAATTCTATGGCGGGACATCGTAGAGGTTGTTTAGAACTATTGTGCCGTACCACCAGCAAAATGCTAAACTTGGTCATATGAACCCTAGTGAATTTGTTAAGATCGTAGTAAATCAATACAACGCAGGAAAAGGTATATTCCAAAAGAAGATAAACGCAGAAGAGCTAATTCCTATCGACTTAGACGCTTTACATAAGGCATTATTTATTTTCTATGTATTACAGTTAGATTACGCAATGAAGTCACAGATTCTGTATCAAGGTGCAAACAAGCTCTACAAAGAAAACGCTTTGTTTTTTACTCCGCAGTATATTGCCACTTTAAATGACCAAGACTTAACGGAATATTTACAAAAATACTTGCACCCAAGGTACATTAACGAAGCTTTAAAACGATATTGTGCAAATACCACTGTACTACTCGATAAATATAACGGCGATCCCCGAACTATTTTTACAAATTCCCAAAGTTGCCAAGAGGTACTGCAAAAGTTAAAAGGATTTCGTGGTTTTGGTCCAAAGATTGGTAACTTTTTTGTACGCACTATGATTAACACTTTTGATTATATTTACAGCGATATAAATAGCATGCTTCCACCTGTTGACGTGCACGATGTAAGGATCGCATTTTTGTTGGGTTTTGTAGCAACTGATGAAATGAGCTCAAAGAACGTAGATTTAGTTAAAAAGTTGTGGAATAACGCGTGCCAAGATTCCAATGAAAGTTGGTTGGTATTTGATAAAGCCTTGTGGTTGCTGGGTTCTGAAGGTAAACCAAAAACAAAGGAAGAGTTGCTTTTATTACTTAAGTAGTTTTTTACCCTCGTCAAATTCTATGTAAGGTGTTTTGTAAGCGTTATCTGTGATTATTTTTTTGTATTCGTTTTGTGACCATACATCAAGTCCGAATTGTGCAAGAAACTTTTTTAGTTTTGTAGTGGCGTTAGCTACTTGTTTTTCTGTTTTGCATTGTATTTCTGCCTCAAAATGATCACCAAGAGGGTGACCATATTTTAGTGATACTTCCATATCCTTTAGTTTAAAATCAAGTCTTCTGCAGGGTTTAAATACTGCTTTTGTTACACCAAATCTCTTCAACATTTCAAAAAAGCCATCTAAGCCGTTGTTTGCAAGTATAAGCTCGTACTCCACTCTACCGTCGCTAGAAGGTTCGTTTAATTTAATTTTAATTTTTTGAGTTACTCGGTTATACCCACTCTTTTTCTGATTTGCTTGTATTCTACCAATCCCCGTATAAAAATTACCTAACGTTGGGATGTTTGCAGTATCAAAGAACATTGCAACTTCTTTATATACTTCTTTACTGTTTGCATTTGCAACCAAATATTTTTGAAATTCTTTTGCCTTAGTTTTATCTAGGTATCCTCGTAGTTCGACTTCAATCATATCTTTGAAAGCTTCCTCCTAATCTTTTTTCAATATCAATTTGTTCAATTTCTGGTATTACTTTTCTAATTTTCTCAGGTTTTGATCTGATTACTGTTACAAAATATAGTTCCGCTTTTTAATTATAAACTAGGTATTGAAATGTTATAAGAGTATTGGTCACCCGAAGCTATGGGACTTTTGGGAGGCTGTTTTATATTATGTTCGACCTAGTTTAGTGCATCAAAACCTTTAGTGGCGATAGGTTATTTTAACTGGTAATTCATGGTTTCCATGTTCTTTTTTATAATCGTTAACAATCTTTTTATAAAAGGGAGATTGATCCGACAACCTATTCAAAGAACCTTTTATTAGTATTTTAGGGTCAACAATTCTAATTTTCTTTGGGTACACTTCATCGGGATTATCTTTGTCCTCATAAACTGCCATTTTATTATTGTATTTACTAAGCCATGTTTGAACTTTCTTATTTTTTGATTTTTTAAGCTTATTAGTTAAATAAACATCATCAGTAAACCAATCCTTCTCTTTAAGAACCTTGTTTTTAACTGCATACTTAACTAAGTTTCCAAAATCATTATTAAAATGAGCTTCTGTGGCGGATCCATAATACATAAGGTTTAGTAAAAAGAAGTTGAATGAATATATAAATGCGGATTCAATATTAGAAAAAACAAACTCGTTTTTATAAATGATTAAACCATCTAAAACCTGTTTTACTTGTTGTCTAGAAAGAATCTGTAAATGCAGCCCATCTCTTAGGGCGTAATCTAAACGGTCTGCACAAATATCTGGTAAAGTGTTTTCCAATAAAGTAAATCGCGCTTCTTCCAAAAGCAGGTCTGGGTCATAACCTAAGTTTTTTACCAGTTTGTGAAGTCCTGATGAGACATAAAATTTTTTATGTTGTAATTCGTGGAATTCGTGTCCTGTAAATTTTCCAAGGAATGCATATGTTGATACATGAGATAAAGCTGTGTGAGAGACGTCGTGAATCAAACCTGCTAACTGTTCTTCCTTTTTTGCTCCGAAGTGTTTTAGCAACAAATAAACCCCAATACAGTGATCGTACCTTGTAGCATTTCTTTTAAGTTCAAATAGATATCCATACGTCGAGATCCAAATTTTTTTGATTCGTTGCATTGCAGGGTGCTTAATAATTTGAATCACCTTTTTATCTGATATTTCTTGATCTTCCCAAACGATATCGTAAATTTTCATATATGCATTATACCGCAGGCTTTAGATTTGTTTTTGTACTGCCTTTAATACTGTTATAACAGTGTAAATTCTTTGGTGGCCAATTGTAGCGCTTGTTTGGAACTTTTCGCTTGTTCAGCAATAAAAAAAGACAACCATTGTTTAATGATTGTCTATCTGATTTCATTCATTACCAAAGAAATGCACTCCAAAGTGTCTTTGCATTCGAGTATTCGTGTATGCCCCATAATATGGATCTGTCTATTATCAGCACCTGTTAACACGAGGTTTCTATTAGGAAGTACATGGTTGTCTATACGTGGATATAAATTTACGATTTTGGCGGTGTTAGCTGAATTTGTGCTTAATTTCTTGATCAAATTGCTATCTGGTTTGAGTTCTACCAAATTCCAAAACCTTATATATCCATATGCAGTTCCTTGCCAAGGAGTAGCAATAGTAATTATTTTCTTAACAAGCCCGGCGATTTTTGGATATTTATCAACTAAAAGCTTAGCAATTAGGCCTCCTCTACTGTGTCCAACTAATATAATATTGGTTAAGTTATTATTCTTTATAAATGGCACAAATTTCTTGGTCTCATCATCAATTCTTCCTGTGGATTTAAAATCTTCTAATACCCAAATTCGATAACCAAGATTATTGAGTAAGTTTCCAATGGTCCACAAAAATAAGAAGCTTTCAGCGTATCCAGGTAACAGAATAACATTACCTTTCTTGCCGATTTTCCATTTAATTGGTTGCTTTGTATATAAATTTTTTACATGCAGCCGAATGATTAGTAGATATTCTCTTATCATAATTCTCCTTTTCAGTATAAATCAAAGTTGAGAATATTTTATATGTATTTTAAAAGAAAAGCTAGGAATCGGATTGGCTATGAGTCCCTATGGTGGGCCATCTGTCAGGATGTGCGAACTCCAAATGAAAAATTAAGTACCATGTGAAGCTAATTTACACATGGTACTTTTATTTTTTAGAACAGATATTTTGGATCTAATCCACTGAAGTATTTCATCGCCATTTCTTTTTGCCCCGGAAATCTTTTGATAGCTTCTTCTACACGAGCATTTGGCAATTCCTTTCGCAAGTAATCTAAGAAGTCATTTCTTGCTGCCAATATTTCGTCTCTATCAAAGTATTTGGTTCGTACATTCACGGGTCCTCGCGCGTTTAGCCCTAACGGGTAGTATGCCCTAAAATCTTTGCAAAGTATGGTGATGCCGTATTCTTCAGGCTTTTCCCAATAGGCTGTTCCAGGAAAAGGTATAAACGTTGAGTAAAGCCAACTATCTGGACGCCACTTTCGTAAGAAAGCCTTTTGCCCTTCAATGGATTCGACGGTGTCAGTTGGTAGTCCACCGATTAAAAACGACTTTACTGTCATTCCTGCTTCGTGGGTTATATCTATTGCGATACCGTTCAGATTTGCAGATGTTCCTTTTCCTAGTAGTTCAGGGTTTGCTGCTTCAATGCCATAGCTAAGCTGTTCGCACCCCGCATTCTTCATAATCTTAAGAAGCTCTGAATCTACACGGTCGACGCGAGTTTGCCCTGTCCATACAATATTGAGCTTGCGTAACTCGTTGGACATCCTGACTGTTCTTTCTCTATCCATTGTCAGTGTTGGGTCAAAAAAGTAGACAGTATCAATACCGTATCTACTTTTCAAAAATGTAATCTCGCTGACTACGTTCTCAATGCTTCGATAACGAACGATTGAGCCGTAAATTCTAGGGCTACAGCAGTAATAGCACGTCCACGGGCAGCTTCGTAGGGTGAACATATGTCCAACTTTATTTCCGTAAGACACATCGTACGCAGAGTAGATATCTTCCCAAGCAGGAAAAGGAAGCGTATCAAGATCGTCTATGCGGGTTCCCTGAATAATACCGGGTTGTTCTTTTCCGGAGATGATACCTGCTAAGGCAATTTCTCCAAAGCCTTTGACGACATAGTCAAATCCGTCGGCAAGGCAATCTTCGGATAACAAACTGGCGTGTGCTCCTCCAATAGCTGTTTTACCCAACTTGCCTTGCCTTACTTGCTTAAGCAGAAGTTTAGCGTAGTAATACTGTGCAGTTACAGAAGTAAATCCGTATAAATCGTATCCTTCGGGCAGTAGCACTTGATCTGGATCCTCTGTTTCCAGATTTAAGTATTGAATATCAACCGAAGAGCCAAACACCATTCGCACATAGGAAATCAGATAGCCTATTCCTAAATGAGGTGCCGCGTTCGGGATTGCCAGAAAAGGTGTAGGTGGGTTCACCAACAGTACTCTTTTCATATCATCCTTCCTTTCTCTTTGTAATAGTTTTATTATGTCTTGACGTGTATTGTACTATTTTTCTATCAGAGTGCAATTCTCGATGCTCATAATTAATGCATGGGTCGTTATGTCTAGATGCTATCTGGTGGGCGAGGAGGGAATCGGTAACATGTCTTTCATCTGTAGCTCACTTTGTTCGCAACATATGAAAGCACGCTACCCCGCCTCAGTCTCTTACGCTCCCTCCGGCATTCTCTTCCCTCTCGCAATAAAAAAAGCCCGCATATCCTGCGGACATTCGGTCTTTTTCTATGGTGGGCGAGGAGGGACTTGAACCCTCACTTCCTAAACGGAAAACAGATTTTAAGTCTGTCGCGTCTGCCATTCCGCCACTCGCCCTAAAAAGAATGCAAAAAGCTTATCGCACGAACCATTATACATATTAAAATTGCGCTTGAGTAGTAATTATCCGATAAGTATTTTATGATATTTTTGTAAGTCTTTGTCTGTAGCTTTTTCCGGGTGATTTTTACCAACATCCTCTTTGTAAAAAGGAATAAGTTTTACATGTAAATGTTCTACATCTAATCCTTCAATTAAGTATGTAGTTCTTATGTTATCTGGTAGCTTTTTGTCCATAATTTCACCAACTGTTTTAGCTGTTGTCATAACGTTTGCAAGTTCTATATTTTCTATTTCCATAATATAACTGGAAATATGTTTTTTTGGGATTAACACGGTCATACCCCTCGAAACGGGAAAAATATCTAAAAATGCCAAATAGTTGTCATTTTCAAAAATTTTGTATGCGGATATTTCGTTTTTTGCTATTTTACAGAAAATACAGTCTTTCATATTTTTTAAATCTCAAATGATCTCATTCACGTATATCAACTCTTACCTTAAATTGATAAGATATCGAACTTTATGGCGCCCTAGGAGGGAGTCGAACCCCCGACCTTTGCCTTAGAAGGGCACTGCTCTATCCTCTGAGCTACTAGGGCCTGATATGTTATGTATAAAGGCTTTTGTATTTTACAATAATGCCAAATTAACGTAAACCATTATATAAGGAAAAAGTCCATGTTATTGATGCACGGACTTTTTAAAAGTTTTGAATTTAGTAAATTACTTATTCTTTTACGCTTGAATTTGTGGGTTCTACCTTTTTACTTTCTAAGTTGCCCAAAAGTGCTAGCAAGTTCATGAATAAAACAATAAAGATAAACCAATTATTTTTTAAGAGCTTGGTCATTTCTTCAGAAAAATACTTTTTCTGCGGAATTGCATAGACCGTGAAAGACGCTGTATTACTGTCTTTGTTCTCCATAATATATTGGGATTTCTCATCGAGGGTTGTCATCCAAAGAATCTCGCCTGTATCATGTATGCCCATTTGGAAATGTTCTGAATCGCAGCCAAACGATATTGCATACTCTCGTGGCATTTCCCTGATTTCGGTCAGTTTGTCGCTAAGTTTTGTGCTCTTAAGATCTGTACACGTGATGATTACTGTTCTTACTTCTTTGGGAACAAGTATATTCGCACCTTTTGGGATACTAATCCCCTCAATAATGCGTATACCTAAGTCGTTGCTGGCAAACTCAAGAGTAGCATTGGATGCAGCAATTTCACTTGCAACTGCAACTAAGCCTACAAGCAATACGCATGCCGAAAAAAGCAAGTTCCATAACAAAAAGTTCTTTTTAAGTTTCATTCTCAATCCTTTCGGTTTTAGTTTGCCGGTATTATAGCATTATATACTGCTATAAAAAAGAAGAGTCACCACTAAATTATTTATAACAATCACATGAAATTTTATAATATGTCCTGCTCTATTTATGTTTGCGTATTACGGATTGTTAATTGTTAGGCCTGCATTTATAAATATAAATGCAGGCTTATATGTGCTTTTATGCTACGACTATTTTTTCCTAATTTGAGCGTTAAACATTGCAACCAAGATCATTAATCCTAATATAAAGTAGATAAATGTTTTTTGTTGTACGATAGTTGCTTTTAAAACGCTACCAAATGGTTCCTGAAAAGCGTTAACGCTGATCGATGCATATTGCCCATTTGAAAC
The DNA here is from genome assembly GCA_964590955.1 of uncultured Candidatus Saccharibacteria bacterium. GTDB lineage: Bacteria > Patescibacteriota > WWE3 > UBA101185 > UBA10185 > CAZPYT01. The sequence continues at coordinate 9,416 of CAZPYT010000006.1, forward strand.
CGCCGTGAAGGTATAATCTCCATTTATATTTGGAATTGTGAATGTCCCTTCGACGTGTTTAGTTGCCGTGACCTTTGTTACATTATTGGCGCAACCGAATTCAAGAGCGGGTATACCCTCTTCTATAGCTTTTTTGTCGAAGATGCCGTAATCGATATTTAGGTCACCACATGAAGATATCGACAAATCCACAATCCCGGCGACATTCAAACTATACCCGAATGTCTGATTGCTGAACTCATGAAAAACCAGATTATCTTCATCAAAGTCCAGAGTGATATCAGTGTTCTCGACAATTATGGCTGCAAACCTCCCAATAAAAATGATAACTCCGACACAAAAGACAAAGAGAACGTGAATCCACCAATTATGTTTCATTCTTAATTTCATTTTTATCAGCTCCTTTTCAGTTTATTTTTTGCAATTATATCACAAGATATATTGCTATATTGCAATCACATGTAATTCTATGTATAAATTATTCATGGATCCACGCGCTACAAAACTGGCAAAAATTATAATCGAACATTCTGTCAAAGTCACCAAAGGAAGTAATGTCGTGATTGATGCTTCTGATTTTACTGCACAAGATTTGATACATGAATGTTATCGTTTGGCACTAAAAAAAGGTGCAAATGTCTATCTTGATATTTTTGGAACTAATTATGAAATAGGTAGAGCTGATTATGGTGGTTTCATGAATACTTTACTGAAGACAGCTACAAAAGACCAGCTCGCATCGACAAAAGAATTGATGGAAGCAAAAATTGCCTGGGGAGACAAATTTATACGCATTGTGTCAATCCACAACAAAAACTTTTTAGAAAAAGCTGATCCCGAAAAACTACGTATTTATTCCGGCGCTTACTATCCTACATTTGAAAAAATGATAAAAAAAGACTGGGTTTTGACATACTACCCTTCTTTTGGTATGGCGCAAAACGCTAAAATGTCTTTAGAAGAATTAACCGATTTTTATTACAAAGCAAGTATCGTTGATTATGGAAAGCAAGGAGCACGCATTGCCCGTTTAGTAAAAATAATAAACGAGGGATCCGAGGTTCGCATTTTAGCAAAAGGAACAAATTTAAAACTGGGTATTAAAGGCAGATTTGCTGCCGGTGACAAGTCAGGTACTCACAATATACCGGATGGTGAATGTTTTACAGGGCCTGAAGAAACCGACACTGAAGGTGTGATCGAATTTGAATATCCCCAAGTCAAAGATGGCAAGGAGATTACAGGTATTAAGCTGGAATTTGAGAAAGGTCGCGTTGTAAAGTTTGATGCATCTTCTAACAAAAAATATTTAGAAAAATTACTTGATGATCATGAAGGAAATCGTGCCCTTGGAGAATTAGGTATCGGCATGAATTCCATGATCAAAAATTATATGAAAGACACGCTTTTTGACGAAAAAATCATGGGTACGATGCATTTTGCTTTAGGAATGTCATATGAAGATAAATACGGCGGAGGTAAAAATAAAGGCTCTATACATTGGGATTTGGTGAAAGATTTAAGGCACAAGGGTAGTTTGGTTACCGTTGATGGAAAAGAGATTATTAAAGATGGTAAGGTTTTATGTTAATTATGTTATTTATTAAGTCCTGTAAATGTAATTTGTTGTTTGTCAAATAAAAGTGGACAAACAATATAAATATCTGCTTGTCCACTAATTTTTCTTACACAAAAACATTGCTCTAAAAAGGACGCGCTAAGCCTACTCCGTTTAGTGCTATTCCTTTTTAATTATGGTAGCAACAGCATTCCCACAGGTGTAACTACGAAGCACTGCATCTTCATCGTACTTACACTTAATATAGTACTTGCGATTTGAACTATCTACTTCGATGAAATGGTATGTGTATAAAGTACCGGACACGATGCTTTCTTCGGTGGTGTTTATATAAATGAAACCAGAGCCTTGTCTTTCAAGTGAAAAACCACCATGGGAAATCTCGGCCATACTTATGAAAGTCAGGTCCTTATTTTTCCAGTTTGATGGCTCATCAATATATACGTCCATAGTTACTGCGTCTGTTCCGGCTATTGCGACTGCTTCTCCTCCGTTTTCCGAATTGTTGATCGCAACAGCTGAGGTTTGATCCACGGAATTATTCACACATGCGACCGATGAAAGTACGAGCAATGATACAGCAATAGCAATTCTAAACATCATTCGTTTCATTTGAACCTCCAGGATATTTTTGGGGATTTTACCAGATTAAGCACGAGAAACACGGCTATAGGGTACGAGCCTTGCCATTGCGCAAAACAATAAACTTATAGTATAATAACAACAAATCTAGAACGGAGGCTACTATGCACCAAAGAACAAGAAATTTTCTCGTAACAATGTTGATAATGTTTTTTATTGGGGTTTTATCTCTTACCGTTGATGATATGGGATACCATAGGATTAAGTCAACTCGGCACCCTATTGGCGCGCCTGTTGGGTTGAACGGAGAACAGTTAGGGTTGTACGATGGGCAGTTGTTTATTACTCGCCCGGGTTTCAATCAAATTTTCATTATATCCGATGTCAACCTTGATGTGAAAAGGGGCTATTGTGGTTTCGTTGACCTGACGCTACCTGAGGCTCCCGCAAATTATCGACCTGCGGTTGATTATACTCAAATCGAATTATGCAGAGATCTTCGCGGGTATAAGTTTCGTGTGATATCTTTCAGATCAGAATTAAAGTAGTGGAAAATTGAAAGGGTTTGTCGTAAAAACTCAACAAACCCTTTCTTATTTTGTTCCTACAGCTTCAGAAATATTTTCAAACCCATCTTTTTCCAATAATTCCACCAGCCCTCTATTTATATCGCCAATTAATTGTGGCCCTTCATAAATCATGCCTGTGATCAATTGCACCAAACTGGCGCCTAATCTGATTTTTTCATACGCATCTTCAGCTGAAAATATTCCGCCAACACCAATAATTACTAATTTCTTACCATATTCTTTATAGGTTTTTGATATAAGTTCGTTTGAGAGTCTCTGGGTTGGTTTTCCGCTTAAATTACCCTTTACATCAGGTGAAATAGGTTCTACAAGAGACTGCTCATTTCTATCTTTGTTTAAATTACCAATAATTACACCAGCAATATTATATTTTAGAGCGACATCACACAGTGACTTATATTCAGCCCACTCTAAATTTATCGGCATTTTTAAAAAGACAGGCTTTTCTGTTGGAATTGTACTAAAGGCATTCAATAACGCATCTAGTTTATTAGGTTCTGTGAATGGTTCTCCACCAAATGTGTTGGGGCATGAAATATTAATAGTTATGAAATCTGCAATCCCACTTTCTACGATTGCTTTATAACATTCTTTACAATCCTGTATACCCGCTGCGTCGTCCGCTGTTTCTTTAGAGTTTGTTTTACCTACTGAAATGCTTAGTGGAATTTCACGCGTTTTGTATCTGCTTATTTTTTTGAGAACGTTTTCGACACCACTATTTTTCAAGCCATAATTTACCGCTATTGATTTGTTTTTTGGTAAACGTGTATTCCAAGGGGGCTTGTTACCTTTGTAAGGTTTATATGTGACAGTTCCTACTTGTTGAAATCCAAAACCTACCGAAGGAATAATTTGTACTAAATCGCCGTCTTTATCAAATCCAGCTGATAAACCTACAGGGTTTTTAAATTCCATGCCTTTTATGGTTTGAGTAATTTTTTTGTTATTGTAGTGGAATAACTGCTTTGTTATTTTTCTTGTTAATGGGTAGTTGCCCAAGAAATAACCTATTTGTACCATTTTCGTATGAACAATGTCCGGGTGAACTTTAAATAGGAGTGGTTTTGCGATGAATGTATATATTATGTTGAATACCTTGTATTTATTCATGTCATCTAGTATACACTTTTAGTAAGAAGATATTTTTATAGAGCTCATATGTAACGATTATGAAAATTATAAAATTATTCATGTAAATATATCACGTCACTAATATTAATTGATTATGTTTATTCATTTATCGTAAAACACTTTCCTACACCTTCAGAAATCCACAGCCCAAACCTTATCAACTCAGGTCCGATATTCTTGCCGTATCGTGTTTTCCAGGAGTTCTCGTAGGCATATAACCAGTCATATGCTTTAATTGCTTCTTTTGGTGTCGCCCCTTTTTGTTTTTCTTTATACCAGAAAGTGGTTTCTCTTTCGTAGCCGTACATAAAATGGTCTGCGTCATAAATGGCGCCGTAGATAACTTCCAACTCATTATTGTTCTCAATTTTATATTCAAGCTTTTCGTGAATGCTTATTGCTAATACTATATTTTCATCAAAAAGGTTATATTTTTTAAGTAATATTTCTGCGGTATTTGCACCTTCGCTCATATGTACCGGTCCGCCCTGATGTCTTTCGATGTCGTGCATCAGTCCTGCTAGTATTGCATTATTAACAATTTCTCTTGTTTTATTTTGCGGCAGTTTTCTAAAAATGCATTCATCTTCGGCAATAAAACCTGCCAGGGCAGCAATGTTTTCTAAATGTTCATAGCCATGATAACCCTCTTGCTCAAATTGACTCACATATCTTTTTATTTCTTCACTCAATTCTTTAAATTCAGTATTTATAATTTTGTGATAAGGTGCTAATTGTTTTATTGACGGAAGTTCAGGGACTTTATGTTTTTTTCTATATTCTTGGGCAATTTTTTCTGCTGTTTTTTGGATATTTTCAAATGTTAATTGCATAATAAGATTCTAACACTCAGATACAGAAATTGAGAATGTTGTTGTAATGCTATATAATTCACAAAAACCATACTACAAGATGTTTTTGCTACATCTGGAAAGCGAGTTGATAATGGCTGTAAAGAAAAAGAAGAAAACTGTAAATAAATCTGTACCAACCATGATCAGATTTCGAAAAGGAGATTTTCTGGTTAAAAGCGCTTTACAAGGACGCGGGTTTGCTGAAGGTACTAAAGTCGATTTCTGGATTTGCACTTACTCAGGAGAATTTCCCGTAACAGAGGCCACCTGTACAGAAATTCCAGCAAAGCCCTACAACTATCAAACCAGAAAGTTTGAGCAACAGACAAACGTGCTATTGTCTACTGTGGTGATCATGTCAAGATCTCAGCTGCTCAAAGCAACCGCGCAGTGTCGATTCACATTGAATATCTAGGGGATTATCAGAATCTTGATTGAAAGAGGTGTACCATTAATGGTGTGCCTCTTTTTTGTGTTTTTATAAGAAACACAGCCATATAGATTGTGTATGATTTGAATTATTCCGGTAAAGAAGGAATGTTGTTATCTAAATCTTTGGAAGTAGAAATAAGTATCTATAAAAATGGAAACGACCTGATCAATCTACTCTTAAAACTTTAATTTCTAGTTTTAATTGTAATTCGATCAGGTCGAAATTTTCACAGAACCACTACAAGAAAGATGTTGCGCATACATTTTCTTATAGAACCCTTGGAGGCTTAGGGTTTGTGCGAGCTCGTATTGCACGAGTATAAAACGGCACATAGGTAACTGTCAGGATCTAGTCCATAAATGGATTTAATCCCTTTGGGGTGGATCACAAATGGGGTGCTACCAAGCAAGGCCTTGCCTCTGCTCACGCCACCACCATGGATCCGTTATACACACAACGCATAGCGATGCATGCATTCCTCCAAGTATGGCTCTCCATGGAAGCCAAGAATCGTCGTCACCCAATATTCCCGCAGGTTGGAATTGTTACTGGGTTCTTGAATTTCGCCTAAGCGGAATCGAGTTCGTCCTGCGCGTTCAAGAAGGGTTCAATAAAGCAACCCTGAGACGTTGCGTGATTTTGATTGCCCGGGAGTGCTTTCAGCGTATGTTTCAAGCTGAAAGGGCCAGGAAAAGAAAGGCTGAACCGCCTACTGCATCTCAATCAAAACCAGTCCATGTATCCATAACAGGTAGAATTATATATTATTTTTTGAACGCTGTCAATAGTTATAGGTTATGCTCGGCCAACTCTAATTGTAAGTTCTATGAATCCTTAAAATTCAAAAACCTGAGTCTGTTCTTTCGGCCACAACTCGGTATTAAAAAATTTTATTCTTTTTGGAGTTATTTTATAAACCCGAGATAGTCCGGCTTCTAAAAACTTTTTTGGATCACTTAATTTTTCACCTTTATCCTCTGCAATTAGTTTATTCCACATTTTAAACATCCATTCTAATTTATCTAACAAATTTACTTCTTCTGCGATACCGTGCAGTTGTATACCTTTTTGTGGTTTGTAAATTGGCTGATGTGAGTCTGCAATTGCCACTGCCACTCTATTATCCGTTTTTAGTGCTACACAATGTTCTCTATGATGTTTGCTTAAAAAATATAAATTCAATTCATCGTCATGTACGTAATACAAATTTGCTATCCATGGATATTCACCACGAGTAGCTACTGACATTAGTTTTTGAGTTTTTAGATAGTTGTTTATTTCTTTTTTTAGATCCATATACAATAATAATATCATATGCATGAGACCTTAGATGTATTCGAACATAGTGATCATGAGCGACATAGTGAGATTGTAGCTGCAGAAAGAGCGGTTGCAGCAGTTGAAAAACTAAGCCGGAATGATTTTGCAACGTTAGAAAAAATAATTCTTCAGGATATTTCACCGTTGGGTGAATTCCACGGTGCGAATGAAGGGCACGTTCGTCAGGTACACGCAATTGGTATGAAAATAGCACGTGAGTCAGATAATTTTCAAAATGAAAATGAACAGCGCTTAGTATCACTAATGATTCTACTACACGATATAAAGAAGAAAGCCGGTCCTGAAAATCCTGCTAATTTAGTCGCGCATGCACATTTGAGCGCAGAGGAAATTCCACGCTATTTGGCAAATATTGACAATAGAAAGCGTGAATTTATTGATGACCCGCTTAAAGTACCTGATTCGTTAGCATCTTTTTTAGAAAGTGAAGAGGGTCAAGCAATGGCTCTTTTTATTGCCAGAACAGTGGAGACGCATTCAGCAATTCCGTATATTGAGAAGCACAAAAAATTTGATTTTGATATGATTCAGAATATGGATGTAAATGAGCGTCCTTTTCTAAAACAGACCACTTTACCAGATGGTCGTACAGACTACACAGTTCTACACCCGGTTGACAAATATGGAGACTTATTGCGTGCTGCTGATACTCTTTCAAACTATGGAATAATACATGATCTTAAAATGCCTTTATGGGAAGGCGCAGATCCCGCATTAGCAAAGTACAGTGGATTCCTAAAAATTATCAGATTGAATATGCCAATGCTTCTTAGCGAGGAGTTTCTAAATGTCTATGAAAGCGCGAAGGCTGCATATAACGATGGTGTTTACGATAACTTACCTGCAGCAAAAGCAATGGCTTTTCAGTCTGCACGAAGAGCTTATGATATTGCCCATTATTTCGAGGGATCTTTTCCACAGGTTACTATTGACGGTGATACCATAGAGCACAATGACCTTGAAATAAAAAGATATGATTTGTCATTCAGAATCGACGAGTTGAAAGAACAGCACCGAGATTCGGAGGCAGAAGAATTATTCACCGTATTGCGTCAGGTGGAAGGCTTATTAAGATATGAGCTAATGAAAGCATTTCAAGAAAACGAGCGTGTCGATGCTTCAAAATACGATATGAGCAAGCCTCTTCCATAATATGTCAAAAAAATATTTAACAGGTTTAGTAATAGGCAAATTTTATCCACTGCACAAAGGCCACCAGTATTTAATCGAGACGGCTCTAGCGAAAACTGAGCAGCTATCTGTAATTGTTACGCATACACCTTTATATGAAATATCTGCTGAGGTGCGTGCATCATGGATCAAGACTCTATATCCTGAAGCAGATGTTCGAATATTTTTTCATGAGCCCTCTATGGATAACCCATCACCAAACAAGTCAGAAATATGGGCAAAAAAGACTGTAGAGTTTTTAGGCTTTGTCCCTGAAGTTGTTTTTACATCTGAAGATTATGGGGACGCCTATTGCAAATTTATGGGAAGTAAGCACGTTGTTGTAGATAAAGCTCGTGAGAAGTATCCGGTTTCCGGAACGTTACTACGCAATAATATAAAGCAATACCTTGAGTACTTGGATCCGGTCGTACAGGAATATTTTAAATTGAATGGGGTTTGATTTTATGAGTACCGTTGAAATGTTATACTCAAACAATCCTTCGATATGATAACTCTAAATGACATTAAGTTGAATAAAAAACGTGTTGAAAAGAGTTTAGGTGAAATCCACATTGACAGTATTTATCTTGAAACTCCTGATGGTCTTGAAAATGTGTATTTCCAACCGGAAACTCTACATGAATTACGCAGTGCATCAAAAATATTAGTGCTATGGCGGTTGGAATTGCAATTAGTAAAAAACTGATGGTTAAGGGTGCGCCCTTGACCATAGATACCAGAATATTCCCAATTATAAAGTATCTCGTTAATGTACAAAGTGACAAAAACCTCGAAAAAATTAAAAAATGGACTATTGGAAATTTGTTGACGCATACCACCGGATACGAAAAACAAATGTTTTCAGAAAGGTTTGTAAAGGATTTGGATGAAAATTCGTTACTGGATTACGCTTTGAATTACGCAATGCCATATGAGGTTGGTGAAAGATATGCATACAATAATGTAGAACCTTTTGTAATCTCAGTGCTATTTCAAGAAGCATTCGATTTAAATTTATCAGACTTCATTAACGAGCATATTTTTAAAAAGATGGGAATTATTGATTACAAGTGGCTTAATTACGGTAAATATTGTGTGGCGGCTACAGGGCTATATCTTAGACACACAGATTTTCATAAAATTGCGCAACTGTTTTTGAATGGCGGCAATTATAATAACGAAGTAATTGTACCAAAGGCTTGGATTGATTCTATGTGTACTCCCTTTATTAAATCCATCGCTGAATTCAAACCGCAAAGGGTATTTCCTAAAATTTGGGGAGGATATTTTACTTTTGTTTCTCGGGATGGCTTTGTTTTTAGAGATGGCAGTAACGGCCAATACCTAATATTAAATAAAGATATGAGGATTTTAATAACCATACTCTCAACTGAGCCGGAAATGAAGAATGTAACCGAGGTTTTGAGAGGATTGTTATAAATACCGACTATTTATAGTGGGGCAAAAGCTGATTCTGAAAGTTATTAACTGATAATTTTATCAAATATTTTATAAACAACTATACCCAAGTAAGGAAATATAATTACGAACAGATACTCTTCTATCGGCATGTATCCGATTTTTGGACCAAGCAGATATTGTTGTCCGAAAGTCCAATGCCCTCTATAAATCGCAAAGTTATCCCAGACAGTTATAATAAAAATGCCTGCCAGATAGGTTAATAAACAATGTTTTCTTGATTTGAAGAGTTTAACACCGAAGGACTTATGCAGTATAAGACTTAGTATTAATAAAATCATCAGGATTATAAAGTACTCAGGCATGTATCTATTATAGAAGATATAGTTAGGCCCACACAATGAAATTTAAGGTATTAGATCTAAATTTATTGAAAAACTATTTAGTCAGGGAGACAGATTTTTAAGAACTTCAAACATACGGAGTTGGAAACGGGATTCGATTACGCGTTCTCGTCTGCCGGCGCTCCGCTCGCTCCGATATTCTCACCCGTTTCCACAAAAAGCTGCTGTCCACCTTTGGTGAACACAATTTTTTTGGAGCTCCAAATGAGTCTGGAAACAAATCTAGTAATGTAATTTAAAATAATAATACTAAAAATTTAGCTCATGCTCTTTAATAAAAGCATAAAAGAAATCCAAAAAATGGATATAATGGTAGGAGTAATAACGGTATCTAATTTATTTATATCCTTATCGCCAATAAAATAAACTACCCATATTATTATAATCGGTATTAACCCATTCCAGGATTTTTGTTCAAATAGAAACAAATAAGATATAATAGTAATAACAAATAAACTAATTTTAATTAGCATACTTTATTCTAAAACAATTTAAATACAGATTGCAAATTTCCTTTAGAATGGTCGGAACTTCAAATCACTGGAGCGGGAAACGGGATTCGAACCCGCGACCTTCTCCTTGGAAGGGAGACGCTCTAGCCAGCTGAGCTATTCCCGCATTTTTTCTGGCACATGCTATTCTACAAAAAATCAGCGATTGATACCACACTTAATTCTTGAAAATTGTATTGGATCTATAAAAATACTTTTCGAAAACGCATATCCTCAATAATACTTTTTCAGTAGTGCCTGCTTCTTTTTATCAAATTCTCTCTCTGAAATTTTTCCTGTGTTTTTTAGTTCATTCAATCGTTTTAATGCCAGCTCGAAGTCTTTTATTTCCAAAGTAATTTTATCTGTACTATTTTGATTGTGTTTATGTGCCTGGTAGGTTTTTTCATCAATTATGTGTTTTATTTTCTCGGTTTGTTTTTTAGGTAGCCACTTTAGTTTAATCACCTGCTGACCTGTTGTAATTATTTCCAAATGTGCAAATCTGACAATATACTTGTGGAGATTAGTTTGAGAAATATGATTATATGTTAGCGAAATTTCATCTGCAGATATCCAGTGGCGTCTTTTATAGACAATTCGGTCGTCATAAACATATAAATGCGGTCTAAAAATTGAAAAGTTGTAGAGTCTATTTCCGGCAACGTGAAGTAATAAAGTAGACATATGTATAGTTTATCACTTTTTGACCGAGCATCTTGAATCATGGTGTATACTTAAATAATGAGTGATAAAACCTATGATGTTGTGATTTTAGGCAGCGGACCGTCCGGTTTGACTGCGGCTATTTATACTTCAAGAGCTAATCTTTCAACCTTTGTTTTTGCCGGAAACCCACCGGGCGGGCAATTAACAACCACCACCGAGGTTGAAAACTTTCCCGGTTTTACTGACGGCATAATGGGACCCGAGTTGGTATCAAACATGCGAAAGCAAGCTGAAAAATTCAATACAAATTTTGCTGATGAAAATGTAGTTAATATTGAGGGTGACTTTGCATCAGGATTTTCTGTAAAGGGTGAATCCGGTAAAACTATTATTGGTAAGACAGTGATTGTTGCCACAGGTGCTTCTGCCAAATGGTTGGAAGTCAACGGAGAAAATGACTACAGAGGACGAGGTGTTTCTGCGTGTGCTACATGCGATGGCTTCTTTTTTAAAGACAAGTTAGTTGGAGTGGTCGGAGGTGGCGATGCCGCTATGGAAGAAGCTATATTTTTGACAAAATTTGCCAGCAAAGTTGTTGTTTTTGTGCGAGGTGCAAAGGAAGATATGAAAGCGAGTGCAATAATGAGAGATCGGGCTTTTGCAAATAAAAAAATTGAATTTAAATTTAATTCTGAAATACACGAAATCTTCGGAGACAGTGTAATTAATGGCGTACTGCTTTATAATAACTCCGAAAAAAGAAATCAGAAATTTGAACTTCAGGGCTTATTTGTAGCAATCGGTCACAAGCCAAATACAGATTTTCTCAAAAATTTTATTGATATTGACGAAAAAGGATATATTGAAGTACATAATAATACGTATACTTCAAAAGATGGTGTTTTTGTAAGCGGTGATGTTCATGACCATAGATATAGGCAAGCTATAACAGCCGCAGGGTTTGGTTGCATGGCCGCACTGGATGTAGAAAAATATTTATCATCATTGAAATGAGCTTTCTAAAGAAAAAAGAGAATCTAATCTTAATACTGTTACTATTAGGCGCTTTTTTTCTCAGATTTAATAACTTAGGCTATTCAAATTTTTTTGGTGATGAAACTAAAACGTTTTATTTGGATAAAACTGTCTCAGCCACTAATTTTTTTCTGGACCAGCGAAAAGGTCCCATACAATTTTTAGTTGTATGGCTTGTAGAAAAAGCTGTAGGAAAATACGACCCATTGTTTACCCGACTACCTTTTGCTTTAAGCGGCTCTTTAGCATTGATTGCACTCTACCTGTTTACAAAAAAGCTGTTTGATGTAAAGACTGCCCTTTTTACTCTGGCATTATTTGCATTTAACGGATTTTTTGTAGGATTTTCACGAACAGTGCAATATCAAAGCGTTATGCTGTTTTTTGGATTTTCCGGTTTATATCTATTTTTGAAATATTTTGACACGAAAAGAGCAGTATTTTTGTTATTATCAGCTTTATCCTTATCTTTAGCTGTTTTAAGTCACTATGATGCCCTTATATTGCTGATTTTTGTTTTTGGCTATTCCTTTAAAATGAGGGATATAATTAAAAACGATTTCATTAAATATTTTATTTTACCTTTACTCATACTACCCTCATTATTTTATTTACCGTATCTGCTAAACGGATATTTCAGCACAAATACTTTAAATTACTTGGGCAGACGTGTCATAGGTTTGGAATATGCACATAACATGAGTCTTTACACATTTTGGGTTTACAATCCAAGTCCTGCTTGGCTTGTATTACTTATTCCTCTAGCAACATTTTTCTATAAGAACAATGATTGGAAAATCAAAATTTTGATTGCTTGGTTTTTTATTCCATTTATATTGTTTGAAATGGTGTTTTCCAACCCCGGCACTCATATACATAACTATCTATTGCCTCTTTTTATTTTGATTGGGTTCTCTTTAGGTAAAGCAAAAAATAAATTTATTCAAAATGCATATATTCTGGCTGTATTTTGCACATTCATAACGAGTTTATATGTTTATATTCCCGGAATTAATAAAGGATATCCCTGGAAAGACTCTCATATCTTTATTCGTCCGATTTCAAAAATTAATAAGGAATTTCACTTGTTTTTATATGGTTTTGTTTATAATCGCGGTTGGAATCAGATTTCTGACTATATAAGGGAGCGGGGTGGTGTTCGAGAAGTTTACACAAATGACAACGACACAATTGCAAAATATTATTTAAATGGAATCTCATATTCACCACCCGGTCCGAATTTTATTCCACAGTTTTATATTGATGTTATGGATAATCAGGAATTTGTTCTTAAAGAAGAAATTTTTACAAAAAAACAGTTAGAAAAATATGTACCCGAAAAAGAATTTTTTGTTGATGGAAATTTAGTAGCTGTATTGTATCGGCTGGAAAATTAAACTCCCAAATCTTTGAATTACAAATGATTTGGGAGTTTGCGTTACCACAATGTTCCCTGAGCAGCCTCGGGATGTTTTACTTTTTGCACAGCACCTTCGGCATGGGTCAATTGTTTCGCGGCTTCGGTTTCATCAAGAACATAGAAGTGATCATTCCCTCTTTTCTCCTTTTTACCTACCAAAGCCATGAACCTCTGTGTTTTCCATTGAGGTCTGCCAATGACCATCAGAAACAGCTTATTGTGCACAGTGCAAACTTTGCATCCTTCACTTCCCGCTTTTCGCATGATCGTGATGATGGCTTTCTTGTCATCATAGTTCAAAGGATTTGAATCGGCCATTTGATCTCCTCTCTCCACACCACAAATAATTTGTTATGGCATAGAACTACAAAAAGTAATTTTATTGTTTTTTGAAGACTGCCCGCTTAATTAATTTGAATGCAACGATCAAGACTAAAATCAGTGGCAGGTAAACTACTAGCCATATAGCTGTGTTTCCAAGACTTATCAAGTTCATAAGTAAAGATCTTGTTGCTTGTCTGAATACTGCTTCAGGTCTCCATGCTTGCGCAGGTGTATAGGGTAACCCAAGCTCGTCGGTTGATAAATAAATTCTCATTAAGGTTGTAGATGATGCACCATCATAGTAATTTAACTGACCCTTATATCCGTCAATTTGATCTTGTAGGTTGAATATTTCCCTCTGCACTCTCAAAATGTCCTCAATTTTATCCGCTTGTAAAAGGATAATTTCAAATCTTGTTTTTGTGGATTCAAGCCTTGCAATTCTGCCTTCTAGGTCAATGTACTGATCTGTAATATCCTTACCGGAAATATTTTCCGAAACAACTTTCACGGCAAGTTTTCTAAACCTGTCTAGAGCCATATCCATTTTATCTGATGGTATTCTTACAGCTATTGAGCCGCTTTCACCGAATTCCGGAGTATTTATATTTTCTTCCACCATATATCCGCCCATCTCAAAGACGCTCGCTTTTATAATATCAAGTGTATCTCTTACACTTTTGACTTTTATAGACATATTTGAGTTTGTGATTACTTTGCGATCAGTTACACCGGGTTGAGGTGCTACATTTCTTGTGGGAGCCATTTTCGAGTTATATACTGCAGACTCTTCTGCCATATCGTAGCCCATACCGGATATAGTACCCCCTACAGCGCCAAATGTCGGTGCAGAATCCATATATGAAACAGACCTAGATCTAGCACCTAAAAGAGATATAAATGAGTTAGCGAAGAAAATATAGGCTAAAATAGCCAAAAGGACGGTAGAAAGCTTATTATTTTTAATCCAGCCTAATATTTTAGACAGAAATTCTTTCATACAAATAGAATTTTATCCTACTGCCTGTATACAGTCAAACTAATAAATCAAGCTCTGGGGTATGTACGAAACTTTTTGATTTTCGTAATTTGCGAATTCGGAAATGTATAAATATTGCCTTCGCTATCTTTCAGTAAGGTAGTTCTTACATTTATATCTTCTACAATTCCCTCAACACCGCCTAATTCGACTTTATCCCCTACGTTATAAGAATTTTCGAACAGTATGAAAAAACCTGTAACGACGTCCCTTACTAGTTGTTGTGCCCCAAAACCTACTGCCAATCCCATAATACCTGCGCCTGTTAGTATTGGCGCAATATCAATACCCCATGTAGACATTATCATGAGCGTGGTTACGGACCATATGCCAATTCCAAGAGCGCTTTTTACAATATTAGTTAAAGTTGTGGCTCTTTGTTCTTTTTGTTCCTCAATTTCTTTATTCTCATGTTCGATCAGCTCTTCTTTAATATTCTTAAGGATTAGCTCAACGACTCTTGTAGCCAGTGCGCTTGCTATTAGCGCTGCAACTAAGATAGCCAGTGTTTTCGTAATTTCTTCCATTACAGGTACTTTACTTAAAAAATCAAACATTTTTACACCTCTCTATATTTTTTGGAAACAATATCCCAGTTCACAATATCCCACCATTTTTCTACATACTCTTGTCTTCTGTTTTGATAATTTAGGTAGTAAGCATGTTCCCAAACGTCTACACCTAAAATTGGTGTCCATCCTGACATCAATGGGCAATCTTGGTTTGGTGTGGATATAACTTCCAGGTCTTTATTACCGTCTGCTACAAGCCATGCCCAACCGCTGCCAAATCTTGAGACTGCTTCTTTAATAAATATTTCTCTTAATTCCATAATTGAACCAAATGTGGAATTAACCATTTTAGTCAACTCATTATCAGGATTTTTAGCTCCTTTAGGTGTCATGACTTCCCAATAAAGATTATGATTGTAGTAACCTCCGCCATTGTTGATTACTGCAGTCTGAATATCCACAGGTAAATCTCCAATATTTTTTAAGATATCTTCTATCTTTTTGTTTTCATAAGCAGGATATTTTTCTAAAGCGGAATTTAGCTTTGCAATATACGCAGCATGATGTTTTGTATAATGAATTTCCATTGTTTTTGAATCAATAACCGGTTCTAGTGCATTAAATTTGTAATTTAGTGTCGGCAATTCGTATGGCATTTTTTAACCCTTTCTAATTTTCTACCGTTTAGATTGTATCATATTGACTTTTGGATTATGTTATTTGGATATCTTTGTAATATAAACAAGAGGAACACCCTCACGTTCGATTACATCGGTTGGCTTAATGTTGAATATCGGTTCTTCACAAACAAAGTAATCTGCGTGCTCGGCATCTTTCACAAATGAAATTTGAGGCATTCCGTATAGAAATTTCTCGCACGAATAAACATCCGCCAGGCTTCTGTTTTCTCTTGCAATCTTTTTAAAAGCTTCTGTATAAGCTAGCTTTAGATAATCTTTTTCGTAAAGTACCGAAGCTTTTTTCAAGCCGCCGATTGCTTTATTGTAAAAAATATACTCATACGGGTGTAGTTTAACCAGAGAATATGTAGTAAAACAAAAGGAAATTAGAACTGTACCCGTAATGATATTTCTTGTATTTGCTGATTTTACGCCCATTACAATTTCAATGAATACAATTGATGCGACTAGATAAATGAATGGGTATAAAAATAAAATTTCTGTTATTTCAGGAGCAGAATTTACCGGTACAAATACATAGAAAAGAAAAAAGAAACCTAATATTTGTAGACACAGTATATACAGGTCATCTTTATGTTTTTTGATGACGAAAATAATTGAAAAAAGTAAAAAAATGATTATTTGAATTGGTGTTGTAATTAGAAAATATGTAAATACGTATTTTAACGCGGCAGCTGTATAAAACCCATTATTTGCAAAAGCGCTATTAAGAGTAAATTTATCATTAATAAGGTGAAATAGATTTATTAATGGATTAGCTGCAATAAATGGCCATGTTCCTATCAGAATCAAATTTGCTATAAAAGAAATAAAAACCAGTTCAATCAGCATTTTTCCAATAAGTGAGAATTTTGTTTTCGATTTAGTTTCATCGTGTCGAGTAAATATTAAGTATGTGTTGAAAGACAAATAAAATATATATAAAAGAAATGCATAAAGAGATGCTCCTTGTGCTATACCAAAAGAAATGCCGGTAAGCACAACTCTAACTAAAAATATTTTGTAATAAGTACCTCTGAGCTTAGATGTGCCATAAATAGATAATATTGCAAAAAAAAATGTAAACATTGCAAAAATCGTGTGCGGGTTGTTGATTGAATGCCCAATTAGCCTAGGTGTAAGAAGCATAAAAAGTGCGGGTATTACCGAGAGTATTGGGTTTTTGTACTTGTGTTGTAGCAAAAGATAACTTCCGCAAAGAACAGAAAAAAATAAAATAGAATTAAAAATGTGATATGTAATGTAATTTTTAGATTTATTTAAAATAAATGCTGCCGCAGAATAAATGTAATTGTGTGGATCTGATAACGTAGTTAAATTTACAGACATATCCCCATAAAGGTAATATTTAACTAAGTCGTGTCCCCTGTTATAAAAATAAATTTCGTTATTTGATAATCCGAAATCCTGAATAAAATTCAATACAAGAAAAAAATAGCCTACTGTAAAAAGAGCAAATAACCAGTGGAATTTTAACATTCTAAATAATTTCATAATGTATACTTAAAGAATAGCATGTCTTTATGATCTATAGTCGATATTTAAACAAGAATAGTATTTTTAAACTACTTTTACTATCAGTATTTTTAGTTGTTAGATTAGTTGACTTAGGATCGGATATATCAAATACAGACGCATACCGATGGCATACCAGATCTGATAATTTTCTACATGCGATTAAGACTTTTGACTTTAAAAATACTTATCAGCATTACCAGCCGGGTGTGACTCTTATGTGGATTAATGCATTTTATAAGCAACTGAGTTTTTCTGTGCACTATCATTTATTAAAGGATTCAACGCCTCCGACGTTGAATAATTATAATGAGTTCACTGAAATACACGGCCAGTCTAAAGCACTTATCGTATTTATTTTGTTTATATTATTTACTGTTCAGCTTAATATCATTGAAAAATTATTTAATCAGAAGGTTTCGTTACTCTATGCATTATTTATGACAACTGAGCCCTATTTGATTGGCATTGATAGGTGGTTTCATGTTACTTCTTTAGAAGCGTATTTTGCCTTTACATCATTTTTGCTAATTTTAATTTGGATAAAAGAAAATAATTGGAAATACTTTATTTTATCCTCTATAGCAATTGCTTTTGCGGTTTTATCTAAGATTACATCAATAGTTTTAGTGATTCCTTTAATATATGTACTCTATTCAAAGAAATCTATGAAGATAATAGTTAAATATCTTCTTTTAGTTTTAGTTTTTATAGTATTGTTTTTTCCGGCTTTTTGGGTTGACTTTTATAATGTGACGCGCTCTTTATTTGTTGCTTCAAAATCAGCTTTGCAAGTAGAACATTATCAAAGCCCGCTTCCCGTTACGGTAAAACTACTGTTTTATGATATTATTTTGCTTTTAAAGTCGTCCGCAGTTCTAATCATTAGTTTTATTATGTCAATTTGCTCCATCAGTAAGCTGGCGAAAAATAAGACATATATTTATTCATTATTATACTTTTTTACCTATTACCTCGTGCTTTTTTTGTCTGCGAAGAAAATCGACAGGTATATTGTTCCTATGATATTACCTATGATATTTATAAGCTCTTTGTATTTGTCTAATATTTCAAAAAAAATTTTGAATCTAGTAGTAGGCATAATATTAGCGTATTTTGTATTTTCTACCTTTATCTATTTTCCTAATTATTCGGCATTTTATAGTTTAGGAACAAAAACTGCGATATCCTGGGGAGTTTATGATAATAGCGGAGAATACTTTTCTGAAGCAGCAAGATATTTGAATAAATATGGTAGAGATAATACAGTTTATATTCCTAATGGTGCCGCGTCCTTTAAATATTATTATGGGGGGTCAATAACGGATGGCCAAAAATCAGATTATGATTATTATGTGACTTCTCTTGATCAAGACAGAAAAATTACTTTATTAGATAAATGCCTGATTTTAGAAAATTATTTTGGATCTAAAGAGCAAAAAGTTGTATTTGTTTATTCTTGTAATTCAAACTGATTATTATCCCCTATCGCGATTGAAGAATATTTATTATTTAGCATTGTAATATGCATCGGTTTTTTAAAAATATTATTTGCAACTTGTGTAATATCTTGTGTAGTTGTCTCATAAATTTTTTGGATTTCTTCAAAGTGGCTTTTAACTACTTGCTCGTAAAGATAAAGCTCTGAATAATAGTCTGCCATTCTTGATGTCTTTTCCAGTGTAAATATTATGTCCGCTTTGAGTTTCTGTTTATAATGCTCAATTAATGAAGTAGAAAGTACAAAATCTTTTTGAATGTCTGAAAAAGCCCTCAAATATTTATACACGTTGAAGTGATCAATAGCTGCATAATACCCAAAAAGACCGTAGGTGTTTGAGTTGAAAGAATATCCATCCAGTATATATGGATTCACTAGGCAATTACTAGAAAGAACATGTTTAAATTGATCCTTCATGATATTTGATAACAGCATAGCTGCAAATCTCTCAGAATCCCCTGTTTTATAGCCATAATAATCAATTTTTATATGTGCCTGGCTATATTTAATGCCTTTTTCCACATGTGTTCTTGAAGTATTATTTTCTTTATATCTCAGAGATTTTACGCGATTACGAGGTTGGCCATAGCAGAAATATTTACTTGCCAATTTTTGAACAAGCCTTTCGTTAACACTGCCGCTAACGGACAATACGAAATTTGACGGATGATAATATCTTTCTTTGAAATAAGTTAAGCTTCTTAATGATACTTTTTCAATATCATCAAGATTTCCGGTGTTGAATTTCTCAAATCTTTGTTTAGGGTATAGCGCCTTGTAAGCAATCCTACCGATATATTTTTGTGGATTTTCACAGCTCATTTTAATCTCATGTTTAATTCTACTCGATGTTTCCTCAAAATATTGCATGCAAACAGTTGTATTAAACAAAATTTCGGATAAGTATTCAAAACCTGCTTCAATATCTTCTTTCAGAACTTTTACCAAAAAAGCCACATCGTCTCTGCTTGTTGTAGCAGTTATTCTACCGCTTTTGTTATAAACCAGACTTTGAAATTCATTTCTGGGGTATTTTTGAGACTCAATAATTAATAAATGTTCTAAGAAGTGAGCTGCACCAATTTCATCTTTATTTTCATAATTGCTTCCTGCAAGACCTCTTAAGCACAAAGTAGCGGAAGCTGTTGGCCTATACGTTACTACTACTTTTAAGCCATTGCTCATATTGAAAAGTATAGGAAGGTCATTAATCATCGAATCGAAGCGTAATAAAAGATTGTTAATTAATAATTAAATTGTGGTAACATTAATATATGATTAAGCCCTGCCATAAAAAAGCATTATTTTTTGTTGCTTTACTATTAAGTCCATTATTTTACGCTTCTGCAGCAGATTTAAGTTTAACTTATATTGGTGCCTTAGCTACTGAGGGAAAAAAATACACTGAATGGTGGTATACCGCAAGCAGTGCTTTACTAAAAGGGATGGCCCCCTCAGAAGCTGAAGTTAAAATTACCGTAAACGATAAGGAAAGCACAGTAGATGCCGACAGCTCAGGAAATTGGTCTTTTCAGGTAGACGGCTCCGGGGATAAAACAATTAAATTAAGCTCTGAAGGTGTTTCCTATAATTTTGTATTGCATTTGGGTCAGGCACTCCCGGACAATATTACAGGCACAACGTCAACAACAGAAACTACTACGTCGGTACCGGAAACGGGTTCGAGCCAGTTAGCAGGCTTGGCATTTGGATTATCATTGGCTCTTTTGGGTTTTTATATTTATTACGATCACAAGACTCAAAATAACAAGGTTCAATATGAACAGCGGGTTTTGAATTCTCTTGAGGATAACGATTCTTTCTAGTGATTACTGTTTCGAGATTGAGTGATAGCTATCAATAGCCACGACTTTGTTTACAAATCTTTTTACAAATTTAGAGTTTACGTCATTTTTTAAAAACAAGACACTTCTTTTATTGAGTATTTTTGATGCCATTAATTCAAAAAGCATACCTTTACTAAATACAGGCGTGTCAATATAGAAATACACCTGATCGCAGTCTTTCATATTTAAAAATATTGCTTTTATAAGTTTGAATGTACCTAAATGCATGTGTTTCCACTTTTTAACATCTCGGCCAAGAACGAACGCCTCATCCCCCCACGACTCTATTTTTTCAGAGATTTCTTCTAATACTTTTTTTAGATCTTCCCTGTTTTTATTGTTCGTGTATTTATATGATAAAAAGTAACGCATACTATATGTCTATGTATTTTACCCTATTTTCTTGTGTTATCATAATTTTGTGAGGTCAATGAGATTATTAGTTTTAACGTTTTTTTCAATTATTGGTTCAAGACTATTGAGTGAAGTAACCATGTGCAAATATGTAAGACCGGACGTGGTTCTAAAATGCGGTCCCGGACTTGTGATAATTGTATTATTTTTTGTCTCTGTTTATTTTATTGATAACCTGATCGTTGAATATTATGAGCACGAGAATAAAAAAGATATTTTTTACACTTTGATATTTACTATTCCCTATTTTGGTCTGATTGGCTTTGTTATTTCCAGATTTATTTCTACGCTGACTGCTGTATCCATCGAATATATCCTATCTGTCGGATTATTTTACTCCGGTCTAATTTTTACTGCGTTCTATAATCTTAATTCATATTCTTTAGTCAGGCGCGTGAATAAAGTCTTTATGGTAACCCTTATACTATCAATCTTACTTTTTATTGTCCTATAGAAGAATTATGAGCTATGTGTACTGGCTTTTACCACACAGCTCATTAATTATGTTGAATTTATTGTGATTGTGATTTTTACTCCTTTTTTTCTTATATTTACCATGTTCTTTTTTGTCAGCTTTATCGGTTCTATTGTTTTTGCTTCGATAAAAGCCTCATCCACTTTATGTTTGAGATTTGGAGACTGTGAACCAATATCTCTACAGAAAGAGTTGTAACACATTTTTTTCGAAGCTGACCCCGGGTCTGTTGTCGCAACTGCTGTCCAGATTCTTCCTTGGCAAGAGACAAGCACATACTTTTTGCCTTTACCTACAGTTTTATAAACTATATACGCGTCCATATTCACCTCTGTTAATGTATTTTTTT
Organism: uncultured Candidatus Saccharibacteria bacterium; assembly: GCA_964590955.1. Lineage (GTDB taxonomy): Bacteria > Patescibacteriota > WWE3 > UBA101185 > UBA10185 > CAZPYT01. The sequence continues at coordinate 31,217 of CAZPYT010000006.1, forward strand.
TCTGTCGAGTCCTTTGTATAAATAATACTTATATATTGTCAGTAAAGCAAATTGATACTAATATTTAAAGAAAAACGGCAGCCACTTGACTGCCATTTATCTTTTATTCATGTTTAGAAAAACTATGATATATTAGAAGTCTTCTTCGTCATCACCCCAATCCATGTCATCGTCATCATCATCTTCTTCATCTTCTTCGTCATCCGCATCAAGCTCGATATCCAGTTCGTCGTCTTCCATTTCTTCATCATCATTCTGAACCAGGGTCATCTGGACTTCATCATATAAATCCCATTCCTCAGGATCTGCATCATCTGCAGGTTGCCAATCGGGATCTTCTTTTAAATATTTTAGTATTTCTTCTTTACTTAGCATTAAATACTGCACCCCCTTTTAATAAGGCAGCTTATACTGCAGACTGCCTTTATGTAGGAATAAAAATATTTTCTTATTTGGCTTTTTATTAGTCAAGATTTATTTAGTAGGACTGTACTGTTATTATTAATTAATGACTAAAAACACAGCGCTTAAAATTGCAGCTGTTAGCTTCTTGATACTTTTTACTGAATTATTGCTGATTAAGTATATTGGTACTGAGATTAGACTCTTCGCATATATTCCAAATTTAATATTGCTGGCTGCTTTTATTGGTTCAAGCGCAGGAATGATGATCAAACGTAAAATTCCGTTATATTTATCCAATATTTTAATAGTAGTCATACTAGCCTTGGTGCTATCGGGCAAGCTAAATATTATTACAGACAATTTAGCAATATTTAGTGATAGCTTTATTTGGTTTACTTTAGTGCCAAAAACAGCATTTTCTGTGATTTTAGCGGTTGTTCTTGTAATCGTTATTTTTCTTTTTTTATTATTTATATTTGTTCCAATGGGCGGCTATTTAGGAGAGCTGTTCGAAGTCTCAGATAATTTAAATACGGCGTATTCAATAAACATTTTATTTTCTCTTTTTGGAGTTCTATTCCATGCATGGTTTTCTTCGTTGACAATATCACCGTATTTATCACTTTTGTTGATAATGATAGTCGTTGTTTTACTTTCAGAAAAAAAACATTTAATGTACAGCATTATTAGTATTGCCATCATTTTACCCTTACTTGTAGGATCTATGTTTATTTTAAAAGATACAGTTTGGTCACAATATCAGAAGCTACGTTTGGATGTCTTACCTGATATAGAATATTTACCTCCGGGAAAATTACTGAATGTAAATAACATAGGATACATGGGTCTAATAGACCTTTCTGAAGCTTATCAAAAAACTGTACCTGAAAAAATTGCGTCATTGAATTTACCGATTGATCCTGCTTCACTGCCTTTTCTGAATCAATATAATTTACCTTTTGTACTTAAACCTGAGTCAAAACGCACTTTAATTATAGGTGCTGGCGGTGGGAATGACGTAGCAGGAGCTTTGCGTGCGGGTGTAGAAGATATAGATGCTGTTGAAATAGACAGGGAAATTATTGAATTTGGAAGAAAGTACCATCCCGAAAAGCCCTATGATAATTCTAAAGTACATATTGTTATCGATGACGGTCGGGCATTCTTGCGCAGAACGACAGAAAGCTATGACGTGATAATCATGGGCTTAGCTGATTCTCATACTTTAAACTCTAATTTGACTAATATTCAACTTGATAATTTTTTATACACAAGAGAGAGTATTTCCGAAGCTTATAAAAAACTAAACGATGACGGAATATTATTCATTTCATTTGATGTTCGAAAACCATGGATTGGTCGTAGAATTTCAAAGAATTTCGAACTGGCATTTGGCAATAAACCGCTGGTCATTAATATGCAAAATGAAATCCCAATTTTAGGCTGGGGGGGAGTAATTTTTGCGGCATCAAAAAATCCAAATAAGTTAACTGAGGTTATTGAAAACAACGCAGAACTTAAAAAGTTTATAGATGCACGAAATATGTTCTTTACAGATCCTGATACAATTTTAAGAGACGATTGGCCATACCTATATCTAGAAACCACCAAGATCCCCTTTTTACATATATTGATTACCGCACTGCTGCTTATTTTGTTTTGGATTTTTATGTCTACTCAAAATATTAAAAATAGCTTTGACATTTCTGCATTTTTATTAGGTATTGGATTTTTACTGTATGAATTCCAAAATATCGGAAGAACATCTCTACTTTACGGGAATACCTGGAAAACAAATACAATGATAATAAGTTCTATATTGTTGATTACATTACTGGCAAATTTTGTTTATGCAAAATCTAAGCCACCCGTTAAAATGTTATATTTGTTATTGGTTGTGGCGTTTATTTTTCAGTTAGTATTTCCGGTTCAAAACTACTTTGCATTTTCAAAGCCGCTTTTATATGGCGTTGTTCCGATTTTAATTAATTTACCTTTACTTTTTAGCGGGATGATTTTTATTTCTCTTTTCGAAAAGACAAAAGATCGCTCGGCTTTTTTTTCAAGCAATCTGGCGGGATCAGCACTTGGCGGATTACTGACATTTATCTCCTATATTTATGGGATTAAATTTTTAATTTTTGTTTGTTTTATCATTTATATCTTGTCCTATTTTACTATCAGAAGTAAGAGGATTATTTAAATGAAACAATTTTGCCGTCTGATAAAATCAATTGCTTTTGCCCTAAAGCCGCATAATCCGGCTCGTGTGTAACCATTACTATTGTTTGGCCATTTTTGTTAAGTTTTATAATCAAATCCAGTACTTTATCCGCAGTTTCTGAATCAAGATTTGCTGTAGGCTCATCTGCGTATATTATTTTTGGATTATGTGCGATGGCTCGCGCGATACTAACTCTTTGCTGTTCCCCACCGGATAGCTGGCTTGGTAGGTTATCATATCTATCTCCCAGTCCAACGTTTTCTAAAGCGTTCTGTGCAATTTCATAGGCAGTTTTATATCCATTTCCTTGCATTAATAGCGGGATTACTACATTTTCGACGGCATTTAAAGTTGGAATAAGAGCATAATCCTGAAATATATACCCGATATTTTCAAGCCTGTATTTGTTTCTGATTTTAGGATCAAGTTTTGTAACATCAGCATCTTGCATCATAATTGATCCTGAAGTTGGATGATCAAGCAGGCCCAACTGATAAAGCAATGTACTTTTTCCTGAGCCTGATTTTCCCGTAATAGTAATAAAACTCTTATCAGGAATTTCAAACGAAATATCGTCAATAGCTCTAATTTCTTTTGAGCCTGTCTTGAATATTCTACTGAGATTATTTACTTTAATCATTCCTATCTTCCTAAAATTGCATCTAGCGTATTTTGTTTTACTACTTTCCTTGCAGGAATATATCCGGCTACTCCTGTTGTAAATATCATAATTAGTGTTCTCTTTATTGTTTCCGGAAGTTCCGCTACAAGAACGCCGTCTGAAAAAGGAAAATCGATTGGGTTAGCTAAAAAGTAAGGTACTAAAACACCATACAAAAATGGAAAGCTAATAATTGCTGCTATGAATACATAAATAAGCGCTTGTAATATATACGATATCTCAATAGCTTCGGGGGATATTCCTATTCCCTTTAGAATTCCTATTTGTTTTCTTTGTGTAATTGCATTTACAAAAATAATTATGAAAATAGTTATCGAAGCTACAATCAATCCTATTGAACCGATTACATCTCCTAATATTTCAAATGTAGCAACAATGTCCTCAACAAAACTTGGTTGATATTCTTCGGGTGTTTCAATATATGCATATCCTGAAGCTCCTTGTTGAACTAACCTGTTTTTTACATCTTCAGGTGTTATTCCATTTTTTATTCTGATTGCAATTTCTGATGGTCTGTAATCTTTGCTGTCAAAAAATGTTTTTAGTAATTGCTGGCTCACGATAGCCTTACCGTCCAGTTCATTGGTTTTAGAACTAATAAACCCCGCGACTCTTACCTTTTTAGTAATATTATTGACGGTTAGTTCAAGATCGCTTCCAACATCAACTCCCTCCAATGTCGGTGTATCAAGAGCTTCTGCCCGTTCGTATTTATCCGATAAATCTGCTCCTAAAACAATTTCATCTGTTGAATTTTGGGAAAACATTTTCCCATCAAGAACATTTTTTGAAAGTTGAACAACGAGATCTTCATCTTTTGGGTTAACACCGAGTATTCTCGGTGTAATTCTATTTTCTTTTTCGCTTCCTGATACCCGCTTATCGGTATCTGCTTTAATGTCTGCCGCATAAATATATCTGACTGCATAACTATCTATGCCCTCAGCATTTTTGATAAATCGATCAATTTCTTTAAATCTATCAAGATATTTTTCTCCGGTTTTAGTGGAAATAAAAACATCCGCATAATATTTTTCTCTATTAGCAGAGATTGCACCTGCCGGAAGACCAATTAATATGCCTCGTACAACCAATAAGTTTAGAAAAGTTAAAGTCATTACGATTATGATCAATAAGTTAGACAATATCCCTGATCTAATAACCCTGGTATATGTAAGAAGCCATGCAACTTTTAGTGTATTTTTAACATTTTTCATATGTGAGTTGTTAACTGCTTCATTATAACGAAAATTCGTCGATGTCTTTTGTTTTTGTGTTAAAGATTACGAACCCGCATTTTTCTTTTTTCAGCGAACCCGGGTTTAATAAGATTGTTCCGTCAACGATGTCATTTCTAAAAATATGAGTATCTCCGTGAATACAAAGATCAAAAGCTCCTGATTTTGCGGCTAATTCCACAAATCTCGGATGATGAGTCATAAATATTTTTATATTATCAATTGTTTCTTCAAATAAATCTCCGCAAAGGTCAATATTAGTCGTGTCTTTAACAAGATTATTTATGTCGGGTTTATCATTTTCATCATTTCCCCATATAAATTTCACTTTGCCATTAAACCTGTTGAGAATTTTAATCCCGGGTGAGGTTGTTAAATCTCCGGCAAATAGTAGATATTCGCATTTGTGCTCATTGGCAATTTGTACAGCTTGCTCAAGAGCTTTCCAATTATTATGACTGTCTGTCATTATTGCTATATTCATGTGGGTATTATACACTGAAACGATTGAAAAGACCTCACGATATTATAATGTGAGGTCTATCTATTTACTTTATAATTTTATTTTTTCGCAATACTTTCGCGAATATTTCAAGACCTATTGTCGTATCAATGTGATAGTGTGTAATGTGGGGCGCGTCATTAATAATACTAGCGAATGCTGATGGATCGATGCCGCCACTGAAGCCATTTACTCTAACAGCACTTTCAAGATCTTGTTCAAAAATAATTCTTGCCACTTTAAGTGGAATAGGTTGTCCTTCTGTTCTCCAGTATTTCCAATCTCTTATCAGTTTTATATTTCCATACTGACCTCGACCTTCAAGTAATCCATATAATCCAAAATATGCGGTTGCATCACAAATAATTTTTATTTTTCCAAGTCTGAGTTCTTCAGCTGCTGCGCGTTTCCTTTTTGATATATCCTGAGTAAATACCGTACCACAGCGAATGTTTTTTTGTCTCATTTTTTCTCCTTATGATTATCTTATGTTCATATCTATGATATTGGACATATATTAAATTAATAGTATACTGTTGCGGCAATGTATATCTGACAAGAATCTATACAAATTGGACAATTATGAGACAAGAGATTAACCATTCATTAATAAAAAAGTTAAAACAAGACCACTTTGGTCAAGTCTTTAGCGATGTGTTGGAAACTTTAGTTTCAAGTGGTTGTTGCGGTGTCTATGGCTTACCTGGATATGGGATGGAGTTTTTTGCAAAACAAGTAGTATATATAATTCAACAAAAATACAAAGAATTTGGGACATTACTAATCAATGCCGACCTGGACAATAGTTACGATCATCTTGAAAAAATGAATCTGGAAGCATATCTTCAAAAAAATAAATTAATATTGGTATTAGGTGAAGTGCTAACGCCTGAACACTACAATCTTTTTAAATATATAAATTATCTTAAATGGACGGCAAGGGATAATTTAAGTGTACTTACGGTATCTAACTATACGTTATATAGCGATTATGAAAAGTATTTTGATTATGCTTCTGAATTATTTGTTAAAAAATATCATGTCAAACCTTTTGATATTGATGGAACTGAAAAAATAATTCAACTTAATAATGAAGAATATAATTGGCACACCCCTATGAAACTATCAAGAATTATTCATGAATATAGTGGGGGTAATCCGGCTATAACAAAATATATATGTATGGCTTGCTATGAAGAAGGTATCGAACTGATTGATTTTCCTGAATTGCTAATTAAATTACAACCTTTAAGAAAGCGTATTAAGGATATATCTAGACTAATCCCTGTATTGGATATAGAACAACAACAACATCTGAATATTTTTTCACCAAATGGAGAACTATTTTCTAAATTGCTTAAATATTATCTGACTGAGGAATCTGCTGAGTTCGAACCTCTTGTACATACAAAACTATCGAAAACAGAACAAAAGCTGATGAATCATTTAAAATATTTTCCCAACAAAATTATAACAAAAGATCAAATATCGATAATTCTTGGTCAATCGCTTGATTCTTATTCAGAATGGGCTATCTATAAAACAATGGAGCGCATTAAAAGAAAATTAAACGGCATATTATGTATTGAAAATGTACATGGAAAAGGCTGGATAATTAAGTCAGATTAGTGCTTTCGTACACTAAATTTTTATTTGATCAAAGAATAAGACTCTGTGTTTTAACACAGAGATGGATTCGTGCCTGTAGCGTAGCGGAAGCTGCAAACAGCAAGATCAAACAGCAGACTGCACACTTTAGTGCGCAGTCGCTGATTTTGTGACAATATATTAAATTCTGTTACAACAAACAAAGCCGGTGTAAACCGGCTTTGTATCGAAATATCAATAATAAATAAAGATTATCTTCTTTCTTTCATTGGCATAGCTTCGTTTACTTTAAGAGTTCTTCCGTCAACTTCTTTTCCGTTCATTTCTGCCATAGCTTTTTCTGCATCCGCATCTTCTAATTCTACGAATCCAAAACCTTTTGATCTACCTGACATTCTGTCAATAATGACGGTTGCTGAAGCAACGGCGCCAAATTCTGAGAACAGATCGCCCAATTTAGCATCATTATAGTTGTAAGGTAAATTACCTACGTATAATTTTTTCATTATTTTTAGGGAGACACCTCCTCCATTATCTTTAATGAAGGAAGACAAAGCTGCAGTCATTAAAGGAACTAAATACACCGTAAACTATACCACTAAAACGTATTTTTGCAATAGTATATGGGTTAGCTTTATGCTAATATATTTGGATGCAAGCAAAAATCAAACTAAGGCTATTTGGCTTACTGCTTACACTGTTCGTTTTTATTTTTATAACGGCTGCTATATTAAGGGAAGATATTCAAAAAAAGCAAAGACTCCTAGACGAAAAAAACAAGTATCAATCTAATTTAAAACAAGATCTTGATAATTATCGAAGCGATTACATAAAAGCCGTAGAAATGCAAAAAGTACAAAATAAGGAAGTTATGGCTGAAGTCAAGAAAACATATGAGGATTTACTATCTCAACAACCAAGTATTATCGCGCAAAACCAAGTGTTAACTACAGTAACGCGTCCGGCGCAAACAATAGTAAAAAGTACATCTCAGCAAGGTTCATCTAATACAATTTCAGTAGCAAAACCTAAAGTTACAAGGCAAACACAAGGATCATGAAAAAATATATATTTTTACTCTTGTTAATACTCGGGCTTCATGTTTTACCGAAGTATCCTGTGTCTTATGATCATTTTAAACTAATGGTTCATGCTGAGGACGATGAGGATGAAGAGGATCATGAAGAAGACGAAGAAGATGATGAAGATGAAGAAGATGAGGACGATCACGATGACGACTACGAATATGTTCAAACTCCGGTTAAAACCCAAGAACCTGTTACAGAATATATTCCGGAAACAGTCCAAAATGTATGGGTACCGGCTGTCGGTTATGATATAGATTCTGATGGCGATTTGCTTGTAGATGCCATTGATCCTCATCCTACAATTGATGAACGCAAGCTTTTTACTGATTCTGATGGAGATACTGTAGCAGATGCTTATGATATGTATGATGGGTCTGACGACTTTTTATACGTTATTGATGCAGACGAGAACAATAATGGCATATTAGACAGTTATGAACCTTAGTAAATCTACCTATCCGCGATTAATATCCAAAGAGGTCAAAAAGCAGATTATGGCTACCGACATATATGTAGGAGTAATTTCTGATGATAAAAAATACGATCGTGACATCGCGAACGATATTGACGTTTGTATTTTTATGTTTAGGCAGTTTGAAAAAAGATTTAGCCGATTTATAAGAAATAATGAGCTATCTAAATTAAATACTTTAGAGATTATGGATAACGTATCTTATGAGCTTTTTGAAATGTTGGAGTTATCACAAACTTTTAATAAAAGAACAAACGGGTTCTTTGATCCGACAGTACTACCGATATTACATAATGAGGGCTATAGCAAATCTTTTCTTGTTGGGTTTGATGCTAAACCAGAAATTATTGATGACTATTCACTAGGTATAGGTAATATCACCATAGAAAAACAAAATATGAAAATTACAAAACCAAAAAAAATAAAAATTGACTTGGGGGGCATCGGAAAATCCTACGTAGTAAGACTGGTTTCAGATTATTTAGCACAGAAATATTCTGATTTTGTTGTTGATGCCGGTGGTGACATATATTATGCCGGAAATGACAGGGTAAACGGCTATAGTCACTGGTTGTGCAGCATAAAGCATAGCCCGAAAATATTAAAACTGAAGAATAATGCTGTAGCGACATCAAGCACACAAAAAAGAAAATGGTTCATTGGAGATGAAGAAAAAAATCATATTATCGATATAAATACACAAAAAAGTGTAAAAAGCGATTGTATCAGTGCTACTGTTGTCTCATGTGATATCATCGAAGCTGATATCATTGCGAAATATGTGCTATCTCTAGGTATCCAAAGAGGAATTCTATGGTCTAATTCCGAAAATGTTGCTACTCTTTTGATAGGAGACAATTTTAAAGAATATGAAAGTAAATTACTTAAAAAATATATTCATTAATATATTCTTATTTTTATCGATATTTGTATTTTTGATACCAAATATCTTTGCCTCATCCCTACTTGATTCAGACTATGATGGTTTGACAGACGAAGCGGAAATAAAATTATATAAAACAGATCCTATGAAGGCGGATACAGATGGTGATGGCTTTATTGACTCTCAAGAAATAACAAATATGGGTGACCCATTAAAACTGGAAATTACACCTATGAAGAGCGAGAAAATACCTATATTTGATAGAGAAGATCCAATTGCCTGGCATATAGCTCGTATATCAGGTATTGCCGCGTTTATTTTGATGACGTTTGTGGTTTTACTGGGCTTGATACAATCTTCAAGATCTTTGGTTAAGTACAAATTTATGAGTATGATTACCGCTCAAGAAATTCACAGAATTATTTCTTGGTCAGGTCTTGCGATGGTCTTACTTCATGTTGTAGTTCTATTATTTGACGATGTCTTTAATTTGAAAATCAGCGAACTATTTATTCCGCTCAGTGCATCACGCAGTTTTGTTTCTACTAAAGGGTTTGACTATGCTATACCAATATCTATGGGCGTGGTTGCTCTCTACATAATTATTATATTAGTAGTGACTTCTGAATTAAGGCAATCAATTGTATCTATGAAGTTTTGGCGGGCGGTTCATTATTTGAGCTTTGTTGGCTATTTGTTATTTCTTATACATGGTTTTACAGCAGGATCAGACTCAGATCAGCCATGGATGTTAGCTATATATATCTGGTCCTTTGCTTCTGTGCTTCTATTTTTGCTAGCTAGAATATTTAAAAAGAAATTGTTTTATAGGGTTGTAACTAAACCCGCTGATCCCAAAGCACAGACTTCTCAAACATCAGTAGACCCTGAAAATTAGCACTTGAATTAGATAATAGATTATTTCTTATAATTACCATTAAAGGCAGGCGAGTAATTACCGTTACCGTTTGTAGTAGATGTCGCGTTTTCATTAAAATATGCGCTGCCCATTGTGTTATTTATAATTCTCTTTAGAATGTCTTGAAAGCTGACTCCATATAGCTTTTGAATTATGTATCCCATCGCTGTTTGTAGTTCTACTGATCCAAATGCAGGATTCGCATTTGAATCTACAAAAAAGTGTCTTCCCGATGCATCTAACCTGATATCAAACTTTGCATATCCCCCTAAATCTGCCACATCGAAAGCTCTTTTAACATATTCTTTTAGTAATGAATCTTCATATTTCTCATAGTGAAACGGGTCATTATCTTCACTCTCATCCCATTGATCTTCAAATGTTAAGAATATGTATTTTTGATCTTTTTTATGAAATACCTTTTCCGCCATATAAATTTTTGTATTTGTTCCTTGTAGTACATATGCTGTAATTTCTCTACCTGCAATATATTCTTCTACAACTACCGGTTGTTCGTACGTTTTAATAAGATACGATAATCTTTCTCTAAATTGTTTTTCATTTTCAGAAACCGCTGATTCGTGCATTTCTACTCCGCCATGTATTTCGTTAAGCTTTGAAATAAGTGGAAATCTCATATCAGGATTTATGGGGTCTGAAGCAGAATGAAATAATTGAAAATTCGGAACTGGTACTCTAGCACTTTGAAATAATTGTTTGTTTAAATACTTATTGCAGCAAATTGCCATGCCTAAAAGGCCGGCGCCTGTAAAAGGTATACCCATTGTATCCAGAATACCCGGGATGGTAGATGTCAAATATTCCTGACCGTTAATAGAATTTACAAGATTAAATACAAGATCAGGCTTGTGTTTTTTTATTTCTTCAATGAGAGTATCGTTACCGGGCATTAACACAGGTTCTATTCCAAGCTTTTTAATTTCATTTGCAGTTACCTCTGCTTCATGCAATGCATCTTTCTCAGTGATATATTGATCTTCTGTAGGAAAGTACTCTCTTTTAACGTCACTATAGACGATGCCAATTTTATTTACATCATAATTTTGATCTTTATTATTTTCCATTTTAATTGTTTCGGAGCAGTGAGTGTTCGCATATTTTTAATATAGTTTCACCCATGTTGTATCCTAGCTTATGCGCCCCATCAAATAAAGCACTTTGTACATAGAGCATAGGATTTGGATTTGCATCAAGAATAAATGGCCTATTATCTTTTATTCTAATTTCAAATCTTCCATAATCTCTCATATGAAGTTTTTTATATGCTTGGATAATCTCGTCGGAAATAATGTCTAAATATTTTTGTTGATCTGCTTCAGGTACCAATTCATAAAGTGTGCTGTTGAATTGTAAACTGTCCCGCACAAATTTTGCTTCATATGTATTAATTTTATTCAATTCGTCTTTAAAATGTATTTTTGTTATAGGAAGTACTCTAATGTCATCATCATTACCCCAGACCGGTACATGAAATTCTTCGCCTTCTATGAAATCTTCCACAATAAGCTTAGAATCATAACATTTAAGCATTACTTCACATAAATCCAGTAAGGCGCTCTTATTTTCTACAATGTTATCGTTACTTATTGCAATAGATCCATGCATATCATTTAGTTTTACAATTTTCGGATAATCGAAATCAATTTTATTTGCATCTTCAATTGTTTGTACCATAGAATATGCCGGTGTAGATATTCCATTTTCGATTAATATTTTTTTCACTCTTGATTTATCAACTGATAATAATAATCCCTTTGTATTTGGACCCGTGTATATAACATCATATTTTTCTAACAATTTTGTCACCTCATGCCCTGAGTTAGTTCCTTCATTAATTTCTTCGCACCAATTAAAAATAATGGTATTGTCCCTATCAATCTTATTTAATAGTTTTTCTAAATCTCTTGTCTCTTTAATCTCAATATACTTATAATCAATATCGTACTCTTTAATATCATTCTCTACTCTATTTATAAGTTCTTGTTCTTCTTCATACTCTTCGATTGTATAGGAGGCAGGGTCTACATAATCCGACAACATTAAAATTTTTTTATCGAACAATGCCCTATCATATTTTTTCATTACTAATTCATGATATGAAATGGAATAAAAAAATCAAGAGTATAATTACAAATACATTACAATTAATATAGATGCAATTTAATTAAGTGATTGTTTTTAAAGTTTTATTGTTCTTTGGATTGTGTGTCTTTGTTTTGTTCTGCTACTGCTTTTACCATACTGCGAATTTCTTCAAAAATATCATCTCTGAATGCTGATACAAATCTAATTGTACCTGCCATCTCATGTCCACCACCATCAACATTTGCATTAGGAAATTTACTCTGAAGATTATCTAATATGACTTGTACAGGAAGGAATGGTTTATTCGCTCTTATAATGATCATATCTTCAATGTATCCAAGTGTGATTACAGAATTTGCTTCGTATTGTGTTGCAGTAATTTCGTGTATTCTACTTGTTACTAAACCTGGTGCCGGATATGTAAATCTCATTGTATATTTTCCTATATCAATGTATGAAAACATAATATCTTCAATCTCTTGAACTCTCAAATATGGCAATGTACTTTGTAATTGAGTTTCAAAACCTTTTCTTACTTCGCCGTTTATAATTTCAACAAAATCATAGTTAGCAAACAATTCTTCGTAAACACCCTTACCGGAATCA